>CALXQE010000061.1 GCA_944390495.1 uncultured Clostridia bacterium | reverse complement strand
TTTGACGGATTGTCAATAGCATGGGCAGTAGTTGAGTATATACATGATAAACACAAAATAGGTGCGAAAACACTTTTTGCAACACATTATCACGAGCTTACAGACCTTGAAAATGAGCTTGAAGGTGTGAAAAATTACAGGATAGCCGTAAAAAAACGCGGTGATGATATTACATTCTTGCGTAAAATTGTCAGAGGCGGAGCAGATGACAGTTACGGTATAGAGGTTGCAGCGTTGGCAGGTGTACCGAAAGAAGTAATAAACAGTGCAAAAAGAATACTAAAAAAGATAGAAAATGACGAAATTAAAATAGAACATACAGAAAAGGTACAGGAAGAAAGTAATCAAATTGGTTTTGGTGATAACATCGCCGCTGCAATAAAAGAAGAACTTAAAAATTTAGATGTTACTACCTTTACACCGATTGAAGCAATGAACAAGCTGTTTGAACTTTCAAACAAGGCAAAGGAGATTTAGGTATATGGGAAAAATTCATGTACTTGATACGGAAATTTCTAATAAAATAGCGGCAGGTGAAGTGGTTGAAAGACCTGTAAGCGTTGTTAAGGAACTTGTGGAAAACAGTATTGACGCAGGTGCAAATTTAATTACTGTTGAAATTAAAAAAGGCGGAAGTATATATATTAGGGTAAGTGATAACGGCAGCGGTATGGCAGAAGAGGATGCAAAGATATGTTTTCTTCGTCATGCCACAAGCAAAATTCAAACAAGCGATGACCTTGATGCTATATATACCTTAGGCTTTAGGGGTGAGGCACTTTCAAGTATCGGTGCGGTTTCGCAGGTGGAGCTTTACACAAAACGAAACGAAGACGAATGCGGTGTATGCGTTACCTGTGCGGGCGGTGAAATTATGTCCTCAAAGGAAGCAGGTATTCCTGACGGAACAACTATCACTGTTCAAAATCTTTTTTATAACACGCCTGCAAGAATGAAATTTTTAAAAAAGGACGCAACCGAGGCAGGATATATAACTGATATAATGTCAAGGTTTATATTTGCACATCCGGAAATTTCTTTTAAGCTAATTACAGACGGTAAGGAAAAACTGTTTTCACCGGGTGATAACTCGCTTAAAAATGCTGTCTATACTGTTTACGGTAAGGAATATGCAAACGGCATAATTCCGGTGGACTATGAATTAGAAGGTATCAAAGTTACAGGGGTAATAGGAAAGGGTACTTTGTCAAGACCTAAGCGTAATTATCAGAGCTTTTTTGTAAATAAAAGATATATAACGAGCAGTATGATTATTGCGGCATTGGAAAATGCTTATAAAAATCAAATTATGATTGGTAAATTTCCTATGGCTGTTTTAAATATTGAGATTAATCCTGCACTTATTGATATAAATGTACATCCAACAAAACTTGAAGTAAAGTTTTCAAATGAAAGGGCAGTGTATAATGCGGTACATTACGGTGTTAAAAATGCTCTATATGAAATACCAAATGTGCCAAAAATTGAGAGGGGTGAAAGTGAGTTTGTTCGTGACAGGGCAAAGGAACAACTAAGTCTTTCTCAAATGGCGACATCATTACCTAAAAATATGATGAAACGCCCAGAAACGGCAAATTATAATCCCAGAGTAAATCCTTTTGAAAAAAACAGGGACACTAAAGAAACAAATATAAAAGCAGAAAATAGGGACACTAAAAATGACGTAATAGAAAAGCCGGAATTTATTGTAAAAAAAGAACCGGATTTAAAAACATTTCCGACGCACGTTCAAGTTCAGTCGCCTAAAATTAAAACAGAGCCGATTATTCCAAAAACTGAAATTTATGAAAAGGCAGGGGACACTAAAGAAGTGCCGAAAAATGAGCCTGCTCCGGAGGAAACAGTTTTTGCCGATGAATATTTTGAAATAGTAGGTCAGGTGTTTAACTCTTTTATTATAGCCCAAAAGGGTGAAGAAATGATGATTGTTGACCAACATGCGGCACATGAGAGGCTAAAGTATGAGGAGTTAAAAAAGGAGCTTGAATCAAAAACACCAATGTCACAGATGCTTATAGAACCTGTAATAGTAAATCTTACAGGCAGTGAAATGACTTCGTATAATGATAATAGGGAGTTAATTTACGGTATAGGATTTGAATGTGAAGAATTTGGTGACGATGCAATTATAATCAGAAGTGTACCTGGTGAAATGGAACTTGGAGAAGTAGAGCCTGTAATGCTTGAGCTTCTTTCCCAGGGTGAGCAATTAAAGGGCGAACTTATAACAGAAAAGCAGGAAAGACTGCTTTATACAATAGCTTGTAAATCGGCAGTAAAGGCGAATATGAGCATGAGTAAATTGGAAATGGAAACACTTGTGAGAAATGTACTTCGCCTTAAAAACATAAATACATGTCCACATGGAAGACCGATTATAATAACAATGAGTAAAAAAGAGCTTGAAAAGGAGTTTAAAAGAATTGTGTAAAATACCTCTTATAGTAGTGGCAGGTCCAACTGCTTCAGGGAAAACAGGGCTTGCAATAGATATTGCTAAATATACAGACGGTGAAATAATAAATGCTGACAGTATGCAGATTTATAAATATATGGATATAGGTTCTGCAAAGCCAACAAAGGAAGAACAGTCCATGGCAGTTCATCATCTTATAGACTTTTTAGAGGTTGATGAGGATTTTAGCGTTGCGGATTATACAGCACTTGCACATAAAACAATTAAGGATGTGTCAAGCAGAGGTAAGATGCCCGTAATGGCAGGAGGTACAGGACTGTATATTAATTCTGTTGTGGATGATGTATCCTTTGGTGAAATGGATACTGATTATAAGTTAAGAGAAGAACTTCAAAACATTGCAGATGAAAAGGGCAGTGAATATTTGCTTGAAATTTTAAGTGAGTTTGACAAGGAAAGTGCCGAAAAGCTTCATCCCAATAATGTAAGAAGAATAATACGAGCTATTGAATTTTATAAAATCACAGGCAAGCCAATATCAGTTCATCAATATGAAACTAAACAAGTTAAAAGTCGATATAATCCGCTTATGATATGTATTAACTGGGACAGAGATGAATTGTATGACAGGATTAACAGACGAGTTGATATAATGATTAAAGAGGGGCTTTTAGAAGAAGTAAAATCCCTTATGGATAAGGGTTATACAAAGGAATTAAATTCTATGAAGGGAATTGGATATAAAGAGGTTATAGACTACTTTAACGGTGTCAGAAGCCTTGACGAAACCATTGAACTTATAAAGCAAAGTTCAAGGAGATATGCAAAACGACAGCTTACATGGTTTAGACGTGATAAAAGAGTAAAGTATGTCAGCAGTAATAATCCTTTTGGCGAATCTAAAATTCTTATAGATGAGTTTTTAAAGAAAATTTAACCTACGATAAAAAAACAGACAAAATCCAAAAGATTTTGTCTGTTTTTTTACTGTAGATTTATTATCTTCGATAACGTGAATTTGAACCCTTTGTTTCTCTGTCGATTCGTTCAGTTCTTGAAGCGTTTCTATCAGGTGTGCGTGTGCTGACCTCATCATTTGCCATGTGTTGTCTGTTTCGCTTTAACTGTTGGATACGCTTTTGTCTTTCAAGTTTTTTCTTCTTGCGTCTTGCAATCATAATCAAAATTATAAGAAGTATTGCAGGTATGAAGAAGAAAGGACTTGTTATAACATTTAATATTAAATGAAATACATGTAAAATATTATTTCTTTCTACATCATTTGTTGCAATTAGATTTGATGAACCGACTTGTATGCCTTTATAAGTGTAAGTGATTGTACCTATAACATCACCTTTTGTGATAGGTGCAGGTATCTGCTCAGGCATATCAATTGTTGTTTGAATCTCATCAGCACTGCCGTCCTTATTAGGAATAAGTGCTGAAATGTCGCTCTCAACCGTTGCGGCAACACGCATATCATCTTTTGCTTCATATACCTTTGAATCTGCAACTATGTCGCCGACTTTTGCTATTGGCTGATTAACATAGTTATTAAAACCAAACTCAAATAATGTTTTTGTATCTATATAGGAGTATGCCTGATCCTGAGTGTTTGCGTCTTTACAGTTTAATACGATTGAAAGAAGTTCAGTACCGTTATATGATGCGGCAGATACAAGACAGTATCCTGCATTTGAAGTATGACCTGTTTTTATACCTATTGCAGGTGGATAGTAATGATATGTTGAACGTGATGTTCCTAAAAGTAGGTTTGTATTTACAAGAATACGCTCAGAGGTGTATTTGTTTGTGGCAGGTATTTTGTAAATCGGCATTTTTACTATTTCTCTGAACTGTTCATTTTTCATTGCATATTTTGCAAGTATTGCCAAATCTCTTGCGGTTGTATAGTGGTTATCATCGTGAACACCGCAGGGGTTTACAAAATGAGTACCTGTCATTCCAAGTTCCTGTGCTTTTTGGTTCATCAAATTTACAAAGTTTTCGATAGAACCGGCAATCTGAATTGCTATAACATTTGCTGCATCATTTGCACTATAAACAAGCATACCTTTTACAAGCTGATCCATAGTCAGTTCTTCACCTATAAGTATTCCCATGTGAGAATCCTCAAGAGTAATTGATTTAAGTGCATCGTAGGTGGCGGTTACTGTATCATTCATATTACCCATTTCAAGTGCAAGAATACCTGTCATAATTTTTGTTGTACTTGCAGGATACATTCTATCATCAAGATTTTTGCTGTAAAGTACACGTCCTGATGGCATGTCCATAAGTAGTGCCGCTTGTGCATACTGAACATTTGGCGGAGTAATGGTGGAATCCTCCATTGTTATTCCGCTTTCAAGCTGTACTTGCGGTTCTTCGGTAGCAGCAGGTGTTTCAGGTGCGGAAGTTTCTGATGTATCTGTATCATCTGATGGCTCTGCTGTTTCCGGTGCTGATGTGGCTTTAGATGTTGCTTCAGGAGTAGACGTAGCGTCTGTACCGTCAGAGTTTACAGTCCTTGTTGTTCCGTCAACACTTGTAACTGTTGATGTGGAAGTGTCCGGCTCTGAAGTTGGTTCGGTTGTTGGCTGTGCAAAGGAAATTACAGCTGTTGATAGTGAAATAAAAGCCGTAAGAATTAAAGAGATTAGTCTTTTGTTTTTCATTATTATATCATTGCCTCCATCTTATTTTTTCGTAATATATCTCAATATACTATTATACCGAAATAATAATTACAATGCAATAAAAATTTCTTTAAATTTGTAAAAAAATATGGAAAAAAGAAATATTTGTGATATACTATATTATATATGTAAAAAATGAGGTGCTGTTATGATAGTTTTAAAGAAAAAGGCGAAAATATGTATAGGTATAATTCTTTTTCTTGCAATATCAGCAGCAGGTGTTTTAGTAGAACATTTTGAAAAGGACGCCTTTGTGGTTGAAACCGTTGTTACAGATGATGCACCATTATACGTGTCTGAAAGTGAAACGGAAATAGAAGGTAAAATAAATATTAATAGTGCCGATATTGAGCAGCTTGTGATACTTAAAGGGATAGGGGAGGCTACGGCTAAAAAGATTATAGCTTATCGAGAGGAAAATGGTCCCTTTGTAACGATAGAGGAGATTATGAAAGTTCCCGGAATAGGCGAAAATAAATTTGAAGATATAAAGGATTTTATATGTGCTGAATAAACGCAGATTTTTATTAATATAATTGTATATTGAAAGGGTGGGATAGATGAAAATACTTGTAGTAGATGATGAGAAACTTTTAGTAAAAGGAATAAAGTTTAACCTTGAACAGGAGGGTTACAGTGTTGTAACAGCCTTTGACGGTGAGGAGGCTATACGCCTTGCACATGATGAAACTATTGATCTTATACTTCTTGATTTGATGTTGCCGAAGGTTGACGGATTTACAGTGTGTCGTACAATAAGAGGTTTTTCGTCAGTGCCGATTATTATGGTTACGGCAAAAAGTGAAGATATAGACAAGATTTTAGGACTTGAATACGGTGCCGATGACTATATAACAAAACCATTTAATATTCGTGAAGTGACGGCAAGAATAAAGGCAATATTAAGACGAGTAAACCCTGAGCCAAAGAGTGAAAAGGACAAGCTTATTATTTCAGGTGATATTACACTTGACTATAATTTTAGACGTATAACAATAAATGGCAAAGTAATAGAACTTACAGGTAAAGAGTTTGATTTATTGGAATTATTTATGAGAAATCCAGGTAAGGTGTACACAAGAGAAAATCTTCTTGATATAGCATGGGGATTTGATTATCCGGGTGACGTAAGAACTGTTGACGTGCATATAAGACGTCTTAGAGAAAAAATTGAAAAAAATCCGGCAGAGCCGTCGTATATAAAGACTAAATGGGGTGTTGGCTATTACTACAAAAAAGATTGATTTAAAAAGTAAAATAAAAAATGTTACAAATTCAATGCGTTTTACAATGATTGCTACGTATTTGGCAATTATTATAACAACGCTTGTACTTATGACTGTTTATGTAATTGGTTTGCTTAGCGAAAATTTGTACGATAGTGAAACAATCAATATGTTTGCTAAAGCAAATATTATTTCTGAAACTATTGCTGATGTATGGGCAGCTGAAAATTCTCCTGCAACAGAAGAAAAATTTGGAGAAGTGGTAGACAGAAGTCTGGCAGGTACAAACATAAGAGGTGTTGTAACAAATACTTCGTATACAGTTTTGTATGATACAAACAAGGAATCACAGCTTATGGGTAAGGTATTTATGCGTGACGTGTTAAAACGTGCCCTTGACGGCGAACAGGCGGAAATAATTGAACCCGGTGAAAATGATATGCGTCTTATAAGCGTGGCAGTACCTGTGAAAATAGGCGGTGAAATTAAGGGCGGAGTGTATTTGGCTGAACTTATAAATACAATAGATGATACTGTTGCATCAACAAGGACAAGCCTTATAGTATTTAGTACACTTATAGTAGTGCTTATAGGAATGTTAAGTCTTGGTATGAGTTATATTATTACGTCGCCTATGGAGGAATTTACATCCGTTGCACGGGAAATCTCAAAGGGTAATTTTTCTAAAAGAGTTAGAGTTAAAGGACATCATGAAATATCACAGATGGGTGAAACTCTTAACTATATGTGTGATGAACTGGAATTACTGGAGGAAAAAAGACGTAAATTTGTTTCTGATGCCTCCCATGAACTAAAAACACCGATGGCAGGAATAAAACTAATTTGCGACAGTCTTGTATCTGTTGAAAATCCTCCTCCGGAAATGGTAAAGGAATTTCTTTCTGATATGTCAGATGAAGTTGACAGACTTACAAGAATAGTCGAAAGGTTACTTGTTCTTACAAAGCTTGATTCAGGAGGTAATTCGCTGAAACTTGAAGAAACGGATATAAGAAATCTTATAAGTCACGTTGTGAAAAAACTTACACCTATAGGTAATTCTAAAGATATAGTTATTTATACTGATTATCATGATAAGATTCTTGAACCAATACTTCTTGATTACGACAAGATGTATGAGGCAATATACAATATTTGTGATAATGCAATAAAATATTCGCCGGAAGGTGGATTTGTGCATATAGATGTAGATTCAGACGGTGAGTATGTAACTATACAAATAGAAGATAATGGTCCCGGAATACCTGAGGGTGAACGTGAGAGAATTTTTGAGCGTTTTTACAGGTTAGATGATTCAAGATCAAGGGACACAGGCGGTACAGGATTGGGACTGGCTATAACAAAAGAGGCTGTGACAATGCACGGAGGAAGTATATCAGTTACAAATGCTTCGGATATAGGCAGTATATTTACAATTAAACTGCCATGTAAAATAAGTGCATAAATCGGACTTATATGAGAGGATATAGATATGACAAATAAGAAAAAAATAATAACAACAGCTGTAATAGCTGTATTAGCAGTAATTGCCATAATACTTCTTATTCTGTTTATACGTCAGGATTATGTAAGCAGTAAATATAACTCAACATTATACTTCTATAATGAAACATCAACGGCACTTGTTTCAGAAAATCGTGAAATAAAGTATCGTGATGTATATGACCTTGCAGAAAATGTAATTGATGAACTTATGAAAGGCCCTTCTGATGGAAAGAAAGTAAAGATAATAGAAAAAAATACAAAATTGCTTTCCATAGAAGGTATAGATACCGGAAATGTCACGGTGAACTTTTCAAGGGAGTTTTTAACGGGTGACAGCACAAAGGATGTGTTGTCTGTATATGCTGTTGTAAAGTCATTATGTACAATAAGTGATATAGAAAGTGTAAAAGTTGTAATAGAGGGGAAAGATATTGCTACAAACAGCGGTTCAATAATAGGATTTTTAAAGGATAGTGACATAAATCTTTCCACTGATACCTATACAAGTGAAATGCGTGAAGTAACTTTGTATTTCCCCAAAAAGGACGGAGGTAAACTTGTAAAGGAAACAAGAACGATAAGAGTAACAGATCAGCAGCCGATAGCACAGTATATAATACATGAGCTTATAAAGGGCCCGGAAAATGAAAATTTGTCATCTGCATTAAGCGATGATACTGTACTTTTGAGTGTGGAAACATCAGATAACATTTGTTTTGTTAATTTTAAGTCAAGTTTCCTTGATAAAAACAGTGGTTCAGCTGAAAAAGAAAAAATGGTGATATATTCAATTGTTGATTCACTTACAGAACTTAACAGCATAGGAAGAGTACTGTTTTTAATGGACGGTAAAAAAGTTGATGACTTTGGTAATATTAATATAGGAAGTATGTTCGGACGTGATGAAAGTATGATTGAATAAATGAAAACCCCTTTATAAGGGGTTTTTATGTTTTTTCAAGTCTTTTATTTAAACAAAATAGTAGCTATGCGATATTGACAGTATATTTGCTTTGATATATAATAAGTATATATAAGATTATAGAAAAGGAGCAAAATTATGGGAAAAACATATAAATTTTTAGCGTTTGACTTTGGTGCGTCATCAGGTCGAGCTATGCTTGCAACATTTGACGGTGAAAAAATTACTCTTGAAGAGAAACACCGTTTTTCAAATGATCCGGTAAATATAAACGGCGATTTACACTGGGATGTTTTAAGACTTTTCTTTGAAATTAAGCAAGGTATATTAAAATGTGCTAATTCCGGCGACAGAGATATTGATTGTATAGGTATTGACACTTGGGCTGTTGACTACGGCTTGCTTGATGAAAATGATAAGCTTTTAGGTAATCCTTATCACTATCGTGATACAAGAACAGAGGGTATGTATGATGAAGCATTCAAGGTTGTTTCAAAGGAGGACATATTCAAGGAAACAGGTATTGCTTTTAACTGGTTTAATACACTATATCAGTTGCTTGCAGCAAAGCTTTCAGGTGACAGTGCACTTAAAAATGCAAAAACAATGCTTATGATGCCTGATTTATTTAACTTCTTCTTAACGGGGGTTAAAAAAACAGAGTATACAAATGCTTCTACAACACAGTTCTATAACAGCGAAAAGTATGAATGGTCATACGATCTTTTAAAGAAGTTTGGTATACCGACAGATATACTTACAGATGTTATATTCCCGGGTGAAATAGTAGGAAAAATCAAACCTGAACTTGCAGAGGAACTTGGTATAGAACAAATACCTGTTGTAGCAGTTGCATCTCATGATACAGGCAGTGCAGTAGCATCAGTACCGGTTGTAGACCAGAAAGACTTTATATATATTTCTTCAGGTACATGGTCACTAATGGGTGTTGAACTTGACAAACCAAACATTACTGAAGGTGCTCTTGAGCATAACTTTACGAATGAAGGCGGCGTTAATAAGACAATAAGATTTTTAAAGAATATTATGGGATTGTGGCTTATACAGGAGTCAAAGCGTCAGTGGGCAAGAGAAGGAGAAGAGTTGTCATTTGATGAACTTGAAAGACAGGCAAATGCTGCCGAGCCGTTTGCAAGTCTTATTGACCCTGATTATCCTGCATTCCAGACACCTGGAAATATGCCTAAACGCATAAAAGAATACTGCGAAAAGACAGGTCAGAAGGTACCCCAGACAAAGGGCGAGGTAGTAAGATGTATTGCCGAGAGCTTGGCATTTAAGTACCGTCAGACAGTTGAAGGCATGGAAGATGTTACAGGTAATAAGTACAACGTTGTTAATATTGTCGGCGGCGGTATTAAAGACAAGATGATTTGTCAATTTACTGCAAATGCGACAAAGAGAACTGTAAGTGCAGGACCGGTTGAAGCAACAAGTATTGGTAATGTTATAGTACAGGCTATGGCTATGGGTGCAATTCAAAATATAAATGAAGGACGAAAAGTTGTAAAAAATTCATTTGATATAGCTACATACGAGCCGCAGGACAGTGAAGCTTGGGATAAGGCTTACGAAAACTGGAAAGAAATTATAAAAAAAGCATAATTAAAGAATAATCCGAAAAAATTCTCATAGTATTTACTATGAGAATTTTTTATGGAGGATAAAATTATGGAATTGATTAAGGAAAATGTGACTGTAAATCAAACAATATGTAAAGGAACAATGCAGGCTGTTATTGAGGAAAATATAATTGTTCCTGATGTTAAGCCTGATATGAGAAAGATTTTACAGGTTGATTCTGATGTTTGTATAACAGACAAGTCCGTAGTGGACGGTAAGGCGGTTATAAACGGAAGAGTTAATATGACGATATTGTATTTGCCGGACAGTGAAACTGAAAGTATAAAAAGTATATGTTCTTTTTCTGATTTTACTCAGAATGTGGACAGCCGAGAACTAAGCGAAGATGTAAGACTACTAACATCGGCACATGTGGAAAAGGCGGAATTTTCTATGAAAAACAGCAGAAAACTTAGGGTAGGTGTTATAGTAGGTATTGATTATGAGGCCGTAAAGGAAAATGAAATAGAAATTGCTGTTGACGTATCGGAAGACGATAACGTGCAAGTAAGTAAGGACAGTGTACATTTACAAAATTGCATAGGACTTATAGAACGCAGTTTTGAAGTTAAAGGGAACTGTGAAGTACAAAACGGTCAGACATCAATAAATGAAATATTAAAGGTAGATACAAAAATTTCGGATATGGAATATAAAACAATTCCGGGAAGAATTTATTTAAATGGTACGGTGTGTTCCACTATTTTATATACAGATGGGGAACAGTGTATACGCTCTATGGAAACAGAAAAGGAATTTACAGAGGTTGTAGAGTGTGAGGATGCCGGTGATGATACAATCTGTGATATTGATTACAGTATTTTGGATACAGAATATGAAATAGGTGAAGATAATGATGGCGACAAACGAATTGTTGACATAAATGTTAATGTAAATGTACAGATAAAGGCAACAGAAAATGTATCGGTTGACATGATTAGTGACTGTTATGAACCTTTCAGCAAAACAACACTTCTAAAAGAAGAAAGAGAAATAGATGAAGTTGTTGCAAGACCGGTATCGCAAAACACAATAAGAGAAATGACAGAAGTGAGTCAAGGAGCACCTGAAATTTCAGGTGTGTATGACGTAATAACAAGACCTTATATAACTAAGGCTCAGCTTCAAAAAGGCAAGCTTTTGACAGAGGGTAAAATTGAAACGTATATACTTTATATAACAGATAATACAGAAAGCCCTGTTTACAGCATGAAAAAGGATATACCATTTAGCTATATGCTTGAATGTGGTGTTGATGATGAATCACTTATTCCTGAAATAAAAGCTGAAGTGAAACATGTATCATATAACTTAAATGTAGCAGGTGAAATTGAGATAAGATGTATTTTAGCTTTAAATGCTAATGTCATAAGAAAGAGAACGATAAATCTTATCAGTGAGATTATTACTGAAGAATGTGACAGAGATAGTAAAAAGGGTATAGTGGTTTACTTTGTTCAAAAAGGTGATAATTTATGGGAAATTGCAAAGCATTATGCAGTGCCTTGTGATGATATAATGAAATTTAACAATATGACGGAAAATGATAAGCTTGAAATAGGAGAGAGATTGTTTATTCCGGGAGTATAATTAAAGAAACAGCCGAAACTTTTACGTTTCGGCTGTTTTTATGCGTGACGAATTATTGCTATTATAGCTCCGAGAACTGCTCCGGCAAAAACTTCTATTGGAGTATGTCCAAGAAGTTCTTTTAGTTTTTTTTCTGTACGCTGAAAATCAGCATGAAGAATTGAGTCGGCAATTTTATTTAAAAGTGCAGCCTGCTGACCGGCACTGCGTCGAACTCCTGCTGCATCATACATTACAACAAAAGCAAGTACAGCAGAAATGGCAAATTCTACACTGTCAAAACCGCTGACAAAACCAACAGCAAGTGTAAGAGAAGTTACGAATGATGAATGTGAGCTTGGCATTCCTCCTGAACCTACAAAACGCTTAAAATCAAGCTTTTTATCGTAGCTGAATATAATCTTCAGTGCCTGTGCAATAAACCAGCCAAGCAGGGCAGTTATAAGTACTGAATTAGAAATGAGGTCTTTAAGATAAATCATAAAACATGTCCTTTCAAGTTTTAGTTGCGTCTTGTTATAAGGTAATCAGTAAGTGATTTTAAGAAGTCTGCTTTTTTTCCGAAAATTTCAAGGGATTCCTTTGCTTTGTTTGAATATTTCTTTGACAGTTCCTCTGACTTTTCAAGTCCTACAAGTGTAACATAAGTGTTTTTATGTTCATTTGCATCTGAGCCGATAGGTTTTCCCAGTTCCTCTTCCGTTCCTGTAACATCAAGTATATCATCCTGTATTTGGAAGGCAATGCCAAGGTTTTTCGCAAAGTTATCAGCTGCTTCAATTTGTTCCTCACATCCTCCGCCCATTAATGCACCTATTGTACAAGCAGAACGTATAATTGCACCTGTCTTATTTAGATGTAGATATTCAAGTTCATCAAGTGTTATTGATTTGTTTTCGCTTTCCATATCTACTATTTGTCCGCCTATCATACCTTCTGTACCTGAGGACATAGCAAGCATGTTTATAGCTTTTAAAGCACGCTCTATATTTTGGCCATTATATGAAGAAACCACCTCAAAGGCTTTATTAAGCAGTGCATCACCGGCAAGTATTGCAGTAGCTTCGTTAAATTTTATATGGTTAGTAGGCTTGCCGCGTCTTAAATCGTCGTTATCCATAGCAGGAAGATCGTCGTGTATTAAAGAGTATGTGTGAATCATCTCCAATGCACATGCAAAGGGAATAACTTCATTTATGTCACCGCCGCACATTTTACAGCAGCTTAGCATAAGTACAGGACGAAGTCTTTTGCCGCCGGCAAAAAGACTATATCTCATTGCTTTGTAAATTATACTTTGAGGATTATTTTT
This sequence comes from uncultured Clostridia bacterium, assembly GCA_944390495.1. Lineage (GTDB taxonomy): Bacteria > Bacillota > Clostridia > UBA1381 > UBA1381 > Hominilimicola. Next base: position 37,327 of record CALXQE010000061.1, on the reverse strand, counting down.
TTCAGGGATATATTCATCAAGATGTTTATCTATAAGCGAAATGTATTCTTTTAAATGTTCTTTCATTTCTATTCCTTTCCGATAAAGTCCTCTTTAACAATTTCTCCGTCATCTGTTGTCATAAGGATTGATACCTTTTTTTCTGCTGTGTCAAGCATTTTTTGACAGTTCTTTGATAGCTTAATACCCTTTTCAAAAAGTTCAAGTGATTCGTCAAGTGTGACGTTTCCGCTTTCGAGACGTGCAACTATTTCTTCAAGTTCACTTATTGATTCTTCAAATGATTTTGCCATTTTTATTCTCCTTTAACAATACATTCTTTTTTTCCGTCTTTCATTCTGAGTGTAAATTCCATTCCGTCTTCCATATCCAAAGCACTGCGTATTACTGCTCCTTCGCTTGTTGTGGGGATTGCATAACCACGTGACAGGGTTTGAAGGGGGCTTAGTGCATCAAGTTTTGCTGCATTTTGAGCAAGCTGTCGTTTAAGTGTTTCGGATTTTAGTTTAACACAGCTTTCAAGTGTCTTTACAGAAGAATCTATTTTTAAACGATAATCATCTATTTTATCTTTAGGTGTTTTCATCTTAAAACGCTTTAGTATAAGTTTATTATTTTCTATGCGTTTTATCATGCTTTGAGAAATTCGTTCTTTATTTGTTAAAATCCTGTTTGCTAATTCAATCATTGACGGTACGGCAATTTCAGCTGCCGCAGAAGGTGTAGGTGCACGCATATCTGCAACAAAATCAGCGATTGTAAAATCTGTTTCGTGTCCCACTGCTGAAATAATGGGTATATGTGAATTAAAAATAGCCCTTGCTGTTTCTTCTTCATTAAATGCCCATAAATCTTCAATACTTCCGCCGCCACGTCCTACAATAAGAGTATCGACACAGTCTAATGCATTAAAATATTCTATCGCCTTTACTATACTTTTTGATGCGCCGCTGCCTTGTACTTGAGCAGGATAAATTATTATCTCTGTCATAGGACAGCGTCTTGTTATTACGTTTATAATATCCCTTACAGCAGCACCGGTAGATGCAGTAACAACACCGACTGTTTTAGGGAAAGGTGGAATACTTTTTTTATAACGATTGTCGAAAAGACCTTCTTCATTAAGTCGTTTCTTTAATTGCTCATAGGCAATATATAATTCCCCAACACCGTCGGGAATCATTTCTTCAATGTACAGCTGATATGAGCCGCCTGCTTCATATACGCTTATTCTGCCTCTTGCCAGAACTTTCATACCGTCTGAAGGCTCAAAGGAAAGGGATTGTGCACTTGTGCGGAACATAACTGATTTTAATACTCCGCCTTCGTCTTTTAGCGTTATATAAAGATGTCCTGAATAATGGTGCTTGAAATTGGAAATTTCACCCTTTACCCATACATTGTTTAATATTATATTGTTATCAAGTATTTTCTTGACATAACCATTAATCTGTGAAACTGTGGCAATTCTTGGTTCCAAAATTAAGCCTCCTTGTTTGCCAGATAGGCAAGATATGCAATACCGACAGCGTTGTCGGTAGAATATTCTTTGCTTGAAAAATAAACATCGGCATTTAATTTGTTTTCAAGTCCTGCTTTAATAATAGTATTTGACGCTACACCGCCGACGAAAAGCACCTTACGTATACCGGTATCATTTATAGCATTGTTTACAGCCTTTGTAAGTGTATCACGGACATTTTCGAGTATACCTAAAGCAAGTGAATTTTTATCTGTATTTTGCAAAAGATTAAATGACTTTGTTTCACTTCCGGAAAAATTCATATATCCGCCGTCAACTGATATGGGGAGTTTTACGCTGTTTTGAGCCTTAAGAGCCATTTGTTCGAGACTTTTTCCGGCAGGAAACTGAAGTCCCATTTTTACTCCGATTCTGTCTATTAGCTGACCGGCACTTATATCCTTTGTACCGCCTATTATTTTATGTGTAAAATTAAATCCTTCGTAGCGGCTTTTTAGTATTTCCGTTGTACCGCCTGATAAGTGAACTGAAATAAAATCACAATCCAACAGCTCAAAGGCATTGCAGGAATATATACCTGCCATTACGTGACCGTCCTGGTGAGAAAATTCATAAAGCGGTACGCCGAGCGTATCGCTTACAACACGTCCATAGCCGTCACCCACGAGAAATACAGGCATATATGAACCTTCTATGTTTCGTGGACGTGTGCTTATTCCTACGGCTTTTACAGATGTAATATCAACATCCTGTGATAACTTATGAAAAAGGGAGGGTACAAGTTTTGTATGCTGAAAAACTCCCTCGCTTTGACGTATGCCTCGCATACCTTCCTTTACAGATAATATCTGTCTTATATTTATATCGTTTTTTCCGTCAGTCCAGCCAATAGAGGTGGTGTAGTTACTTGTATCAAAACCTATTGTACTCATGATAATGACTTAAATACACTTCCTAAAAGCCCGTTTACGAAAGTTGGGTCACCATCGTCGCCATAACGCTTGGCAAGTTCAACAGCCTCGTTTATTGCAACCTTTGGCGGAACATCGTCAAGGTACTTCATTTCAAATATAGCAAGTTTCATTATACTAAGTGAAACCTTTGAAATTCTTGAGATTGTCCAACCCGGTTTTAGGTGATTAGAAATGAGCTGTTCAAGTTCTTCTTTGTGTGTTTTGACTCCGTCAATAATTTCAGTGATATATCCAAGATTTGCTTCACATTCAGGACGTGCCTGTAAAAGCTCATCTAAAATAACATCCATGTCGTCCTCATGTAAACTCATCTGAAAAACCTGTGTAAATGCCGCATCACGTGCTTGACTTCTTGTTTGTTTTTTCATTTTAGACAGTTCCTTTCCGATTGTACGCATAATTTTCCATACTATGAGTATATCATATCATTATTTAAAAATCAAGAAAAGAGCTTCTTTTATTGTATATTATAAGTAAATATTTTTAGCATTAAAAAATAGGTAAGCTTAGCTTACCTATTTTAAAGAAAATTAAAATCTTTTGATTTTCTTTGTTGTATTCTTTTCAAATTCTACATCTCTTGTTTTAAGTGATGTGATTCTTTTATAAAGAGGCATATCTTTATTGAAATTATCAATAATATCCTGAAGTGATTTGTTAATATCATCAATACCGTGTAGCTTTGCATAATCAAAATCAGGGAATATTTCAGCTTCGATATTTTGTCCGTTTTCTCTTACAAGAACTTCTTTTATAAGATCGTTTTTACCTAAAATATTTTCAAGTTCTTCAGGTGATATGTTTTCTCCGTTTGATAGAATAATAAGATTCTTTTTACGTCCTGTTATGTATAGGAAACCGTCCTCGTCAAGATAACCAAGGTCACCTGTATGAAGATAACCGTTACTGTCAAGTGCTTGGGCTGTTTCATCTGGCATTTTGTAGTAACCCTGCATAACGCTTGAACCCTTTACGCATATTTCCTCATCTATAATTTTTACTTCACAGTTAGCTAATGGCTTGCCGACAGAACCAACTTTTGAGTCGATTTGATTGTTATTACTGATAACAGGTGAACATTCTGTCATACCGTATCCTTGAAGTATTTGAATACCAAATTCTTCAAAGAATCCTATAAGATCCGGATTTAGATATGCACCGCCGCTGAATATAATCTTTAAGTTACCGCCGAAAGCTGCTTTTGCAACCATTTCTTTTGGTATACCCGGTTTTGTTTCGCGAAGCTGCTGATAAATAGTTTCTATAACAAGGGGTACAAGTAATATAACAGTAGGTTTAAATTTCTGCAAATTCTTAGTAAAATGCAGCATTGAATCGTTGATACATATACATGAACCTATTGACATACTTTTTAAAATGTCAGATGTAAGGCAGTATGCGTGGTGAATAGGGAGTACAGTCATTGAAACGGTACCCGGTTCAATCTGAACAACACAGTTTTCAACATTTGAGGCAAGGTTTCTGTTTGTAAGCATAACACCTTTGCTTTTACCTGTTGTACCTGAAGTAAACATAATTGTACATACTTTATCAGGATCTATATTAGCTTCAAATTCACCCTGATTTTCTTCCATAAGAGCAGGAAGTGAATATTCACCGTCAATTGTAACATCGTCCTGAAGACAAATAAGATGTGAAATACCGGGACAGTTTTCTTTAATTCCTTCTGCTATTGCTTTTTGTGATTTATCATAAAATAATGCAGATGTGTCTGCACGATTTAAAAGTTCGTAAAGTGCATTTGCAGGAAGTGCAGCGTCAAGTGGTATTGCAACAGAACCGCTGTTTACTATACCGAAATATGTAATAATCCACTGGTAGCTGCTTGTACCTATGATAGCTATATGTTTTCCTAAAAGATCAAACTTATTAAGTATACGGCTGACAGTTTCGCTGTCTTTTTTTACATCACTATAAGTCTTTTCTAAAATATCCTTTTTTTCGTAATATTTAAAAGCTACCATATCGGAAAATTTTTCGTTACTTTGTACAATTATATCTCTTATTGTATTAAGTGCCATTTTTTTATCCCCCTATTTTGAAAGTTTTTCGATATAAGCGACAGCTTCACCGACAGTTTTAATGCCTAAAATTTCATTTTCATCTACTTCTACGTCGTATTCGTCCTCGAGATTTCCAAGAAGTGTCATAAATTCAAATGAATTAAGACCAAGATCTTCAATAAATCTTGAATCCTCCTTAATTTCTTCAGCCGGTACGTCAACATACTCTGTAAGCATTTCTCTAAATTCTTCAAACATTTTAAAATCCTCCTTAAAATTAAACTCTGTCTATAATTTCGCCTACTGTCCAATCAGGATGTTCTACACCGGCAAAAATAATTCTCATTAAATAATAGTAAACACGTTGTACGTCTGTGTATGAAAGTTCAGCTTCCTGGTACTTAAAGAAAAATTGAAGCCCGCCGTTTGGCGTATGCATAACTGTTAAATATAACTTCTGCACTGCTGTACCATTACTTAGCCACTTTGATTTATATGGTACACCTGAAAGATTTGGGTTTTGGAATCTTACCGGTAGTGGCTGATATGTAAGAAGCATACCCTCGTATGTCGTATGGTCAGGCTGATTAAATTTTTCCTTGAATTTTTGTGCAAGACGTGCCTGGTCATAGTTAGAATGACGATATACTTTGTTTTGTAAATCTTGAATGATGTAAATTCCGTCAAGAAATTCTGTATCAGGTTCTATAATTGTACGGCATGGATACCACTCGGTTCTGCTTCCGCCGCTGAGCCTTTCAAGTCTTGTAGAACGACGTGATACAAAGTTTCTTATACTAATATCAGTTTGACCGTCATTTGCTTTTGAAAGGTATGTACGAAGTCCCATCAAAAGAAGATTTGTCATTGAAACATTGTTGTTAAGGCAATATTCTAAAAGCTTGTAAGATGGTTCCGGTTCAAGGTCGAATACTGCAAAACCAACTCTTGTATCCTTAATTTCTCTATGTACATATCTTTGATTTGGATTATTGTATTTTTTGCGTTCTTCTTCAAGTTTCCAAGTGCCTGTAACGTCTGAATACAAAGGTTCCCCAAGTGATAACACTTCGTCCCAAAAAGCACCGTCACGTTCAATCTTTTTAGTTTTTGTTTCCTTTTCAAGATCCTTTTCAAGTGCCTCAACGTATGATGGAAGGGGATCCGGAAATTCTGAACCGTAAGCATAATGGCAGTAAAGACTCATTATGTCATTAACCATAACTATCACTGCACTTGAATCAGCAAGTCTATGGTCAATACGCAGATAAATTCCCTGATAACCATCAGGAAGCTTTATCATTTTAAATTCCACCATTGGCTTGTTTGGTTCGCTGAACGGAACAAATGACCATTCGTTAAGAGTATCATCAATTTCCTTTTCTGTTTTGTCGCTTAAATCCACAAAGTCTATTTCGCTTGTGTCACGTGCGACTATGTACTGCTTGACATTGCCGTTTTTGTCAGGCTTTGATAAACGTATTCTAAGACATTCGTACCTATTAAATTCGTCTTTAATACATTTTCTTAATAAATCGAAGTCAAGCTCCATTTTTAGTGTAGAACAAATACAAATATTTATTACCTGCGATGTACCGAATTCCGTTGCAAGCTGATGCTGTGTTGACTGTGCCGGTGCAAGGGGATAATATTTAATACCCATTTCATTTCCTCCCTTTATTTGTCCTTACGCAGTGTATATTGTTACTTACAGAGTACAAAGTATATTTCCAACACTTTTTGCAAATCTGTCTATATTTATTATATCACACTAAAATGCGTTTGTATATATCTTTTGATGAAAATATAATAAAAAGTTAGTACAAAATTTCGATGTTTTTTTATGCGTTTTGAGCAATTAATGTATAATTTTGATATTTATGTCATAATACAAGAATTATATAAATAGGTAGTAAGTATATTGATAAATAGAGTGGTAATTGTATCAGGAAGTAATCGCTTATATTAAAAAAATACAATTTTACGGCTAATACCAAAAAAATTGCCAAAAACCATTGATATTCAAAAACTTTTTAGGTATAATAATATAGAATAGGTATAATAAGAGATATATGGAAAGGATTTAAGATAATGGACAATAAACAAATGGCAGACCTTTTATTCAGTCATATAACGGCAACGCCGGAGGAATATGAGGAAAAGTACCCAAAACGTCAGATTGAAGAAGGTACGGTTGTAACACGTTTTGCACCAAGTCCCACAGGATTTTTACATTTTGGCGGACTGTTTGCGGCATTTGTGGAAAAAACAGCCGCAAGAACAACTAACGGCGTATTCTATCTTAGAATCGAAGATACAGATAAAAAACGTGAGGTTGAGAATGGCGTTAGTCTTATAGTAAAGGGACTTAGTGATTTTGGAATAGAGATAGATGAAGGTATGCTTTCAGAAACAAAGGAAAAGGGGGCATACGGACCATATATACAGAGTAAAAGAACAGAGATTTATCAGTGCTATGTTAAGTCGCTTGTTGAAAAGGGACTTGCTTATCCTTGCTTTATGACGGAAGAAGAACTTAGCGAGATAAGAGAAAAGCAGGAAGCAAATAAGGAATTGCCGGGAGTATACGGAAAATATGCAAAGTATCGTGATATAACGGTTGAGGAAGCGAAAGCAAAAATTGAAAGCGGCTGTGAGTATGTAGTGCGTTTAAAGTCACCGGGTAAACCTGAAAACAGAATAAAATTCAAGGATGTTATAAAGGGCGAAATTGAGATGCCTGAAAATATTTTAGACGTAGTGCTTCTAAAAAAGGACGGAACTCCTACATATCACTTTGCACATGCAGTAGATGATCACCTTATGCGTACTACTCATGTTATAAGAGGTGATGAGTGGATTTCATCAGTACCGATACATTTACAGCTGTTCTATTTATGTGGATTCAAGCCGCCTAAGTATGCACATATTTCACCTATAATGAAAGAGGAAAACGGCGGTAAACGTAAACTTTCAAAGAGAAAGGATCCGGAGGCCGCAGTAAGTTATTACAGTGAAGTAGGTTATCCAAAGGGTGCTATTTGGGAATACTTAATGACGCTTGCAAACTCAAATTATGAAGATTGGCGTATTGCAAACCCGGATGCAGATATTGAAGATTTTAAATTCGCATTTTCAAAGATGAGCAAAGCAGGTGCGTTGTTTGATTTGGTTAAGCTTACAGATGTAAGTAAAAATTATATAAGTACACTTAATGCTGAAGAGGTATATGATTTAGTTGTGGATTGGGCAAAGGAAAACAACGAAAAGCTTTATAATCTTCTTGCAGACGATGAGGAGTATGCAAAATCTATATTTGCAATAGAACGTGGAAATGCAAAACCGAGAAAAGATATTTCTGCTTGGTCAGATGTTGAAAACTATGTTGCATATTTTTATACTGAACTTTGGGACAGAAATCTTGATTTTGCTGATAACTTGTCAAATGACGATATGATTGAAATACTTGAAAAGTATAAGGAAGTATATGATGCAAACGGCACGGCAGAGGACTGGTTCCCGACAGTTCGTGATATGGCAGTTGATTTAGGATATGCAAAGGCACCTAAGGAGTATAAGAAAAATCCTGACGCATATAAAGGTCATGTCGGTGATGTGGCAGGCGTTATAAGAGTAGCGGTGACAGGAAGAAGAAATACACCTGACCTTTATGAAATACTTCAAGTATTGGGTGAAGATGAAGTAATGAAACGATTTGATGAAGCAATAGAAAAGTTGAGGGGATAATTAATGGAAGAAATAGTAAGCAAGAATTTTATAGAAGAAGCCATAGATAGGGATTTGGAGGAAAAGGTTTATGACCATGTTCAAACTCGTTTTCCACCGGAACCGAACGGTTATCTTCATATAGGACATGCCAAGGCAATAAGCATTGACTTTGGCATGGCAGAAAAATATAACGGAAAATGTAATTTGCGTCTTGACGATACAAACCCTACTAAAGAAGATACTGAATACGTTGATGCAATAATGGAGGATATAAAGTGGCTTGGTTTTAAGTGGGACAAGGTACTTTATGCGTCAGATTATTTTGATGATATTTATGAGGCGGCAATTAAACTTATTAAAAAGGGCAAAGCCTATGTTGATGACTTGTCACCGGAGGAAATAAGAGAGTATAGAGGTACGCTTACAAGTCCGGGAAAGAACAGTCCTTTTAGAGAAAGAACCATTGAAGAAAATCTTGATTTATTTGAGAGAATGACAAAGGGTGAATATCCTGATGGTGCAAAGGTACTTCGTGCAAAAATAGATATGGCATCACCAAATCTTAATATGCGTGACCCGATTATTTATAGAATACTCCGTGCTCATCATCACAGAACAGGTGATAAGTGGATAGTATATCCAATGTATGATTTTGCACACCCTATTTCAGATACTGTTGAGGGTGTAACACATTCGCTATGTTCATTGGAGTTTGAGGACCACAGACCGCTTTATGATTGGGTGTTAAGAGAGGTTGGATATGAAAAACCATCAAGACAGATTGAATTTGCAAGAATGAATCTTAATTATACACTTACAAGTAAAAGACGTTGTTTAAGACTTGTAAATGATAAGATTGTATCAGGCTGGGATGACCCAAGAATGTCAACTCTTTGCGGTATGAGAAGACGTGGTTACACACCTGAGGCTATACGTGATTTTTGTGACAGAATAGGTATCGCTAAAGCTAACAGTGTAATTGATTTTGCACTTTTAGAGGCTTGTATAAGAGAAGATCTTAATAAAAAAGCACCGAGAGCTATGGCTGTTTTAAGACCTATTAAACTTGTTATTGATAACTATCCTGAAGGACAGGTTGAAGAAATAGAAGTTGAGGTAAATCCTGAAAATCCTGAAATGGGAACAAGAACAGTTGAATTTTCAAAGGAATTATATATTGAAGAGGATGACTTTATGGAGGATGCACCTAAAAAGTATTTTAGACTTACTCCAGGGCGTGAAGTAAGACTAAAGGGTGCGTATTTTGTAACATGTACAGGCTGTGAAAAGGATGAAAACGGCAGAGTAACGGTAGTACACTGCACATACGATTCTGAAACAAAGGGTGGCGACGCTCCTGACGGGCGTAAAGTTAAAGGTACAATTCATTTTGTAAGTGCCGCACATGCAATAGATGCAACTGTACGTTTATATGACAGACTGTTTAATGTAGAAAATCCTTCTGATGAAACAGGTGTAAATGATTTTACAGATAATCTTAACAAAGAATCTATGATCGTACTTGAAAACGCAAAGCTTGAAAGCAATTTAAATAGCTTAAATGCAGGTGATACGTTCCAGTTCTTAAGACTTGGTTATTTCTGTGTTGATAAAGATTCAACACCGGAAAAGCCGGTACTTAACAGAACGGTTGCACTTAAAGATTCTTGGAAGAAAATTAATAAATAAAATATAGAAAGAAGTTTTAATATGAAAGAATATACAAAATTTATGGCTGACAGAGTAAAGACAATGAAAGGTTCTGCTATACGTGAAATGTTTAAGCGTATGGCAGATCCGGAGATTATATCTCTTGCAGGTGGAAATCCTGCAGCTGAACTTTTCCCCGGTGATGAGCTTTCAAAAATCGCAGGAAAAATACTTATGACAAATCCTACTCTTGCATTGCAGTACGGTACAACAGACGGTTATCCTAAAATGAGAGATTGTGCCCGTCAGCGTGCAGAAAAAGTTAATTCAGTAAGTGATAACGACACAATTCTTATAATGACCGGTGCAAACCAAGGTATTGACCTTACTGCTAAGGCAGTGTTAAATAAGGGTGATAAGATAGTTGTTGAAAGCCCAAGCTTTATAGGAAGTCTTAACGCATTTAGAACTTATGAATCACAGCTTTTGGGTGTTACTGTTGAAGCAGACGGTATGAATATGGATGAGCTTGAAGAAACGCTAAAAAATAATGACGGAATAAAAATGATTTATACAATTCCGACATTCCAAAATCCTACCGGTACAACAATGTCACTTGAAAAGAGAAAACGTATGCTTTTCCTTGCGTCAAAATATGACGTACTTATATTAGAAGATAATCCATACGGTGATTTACGCTTTTCAGGTGAAGACGTACCTACTTTAAAATCACTTGATACAGAGGGAAGAGTTATATATGCAGGTTCTTTCTCAAAAATACTTTCTCCCGGTATGCGTCTTGGTTATATCGTTGCACCTACACCACTTGCTGAAAAAATTGAAATGCTAAAGCAGGTAAATGACGTTCATACACCAATGATTACACAGCTTATGTGTGTTGAGTTCATGAAAAAGTATGATATTGATAAGTACATAGAAAAGAACAGGGAACTCTACGGTAAAAAATGTGCGAAAATGGTTGAAAGTATGGAAAAATATTTCCCTGCGGGTAAGGTAAAATGGGTAGTACCTGAGGGCGGAATATTCCTTTGGTGTGAATGTCCTACAATTACTGATATTACTCCTATTGTAGATAAATGTATAGAAAAGAAGGTTGCAATAGTACCGGGTTCTAATTTTGCTACGGATATTTTTGCACCGTCTAATATGTTCAGACTAAACTACTCATCAGCAACTCTTGAAAATATTGAAGAGGGTATAAAGCGTTTGGGTGAAGTATTGACAGAAAATCTTTAATCGAAAGGATAGCGTTATAATGGACGAAAAGAAAATAATATTTTCCGGTGTTCAGCCCTCCGGAAATTTAACACTTGGAAATTACCTTGGTGCTATAAAAAATTGGGTGGATATACAAAAAGATTACCGCTGTATATATGCTATGATGGATTTGCATACAATAACGGTACGTCAAACACCGGCTGATGTAAGAAGAAGAACTCTTGAAGTTTTGGCACTTTATATTGCCTGTGGTATTGACCCTAAGGAAACAATCTTGTTTGTTCAGTCACAAAATCCAAATCATGCGGAGCTTGGCTGGGTGCTGAATTGCTATACTTATATGGGTGAACTTCAAAGAATGACGCAGTTTAAGGACAAGTCATCACGTCATGCAGAAAACATAAATGCCGGATTATTTACATATCCGGTGCTTATGGCGGCAGATATACTTTTGTATCAAACCGATTATGTGCCGGTTGGAAAGGATCAGATGCAGCACATTGAAATATGCCGTGACGTAGCACAGAGATTTAATGCTATTTATGGCGATGTATTTAAAATTCCTGAAGGAATGCTTTCAAAATCAGGTGCAAAGATTATGAGCTTGCAGGAACCTGAAAAGAAGATGTCAAAGTCTGATGAAAATCCAAAGGCTTATATTTCTATGATGGATGATATGAATGTAATAGCAAAGAAAATTAAAAGTGCTGTTACAGATAGTGAAGGCATTATTGAATATAGAGAAAATGACCCTACCAAGGCAGGTATTAATAACCTATTAAGCATTATGTCTGCTGTTACGGGAAGAGAAATTGAAGATATAGTAAAGGATTATCAGGGCAAAGGCTACGGTGATTTTAAGGGTGATGTTGCAGAGGCTGTTGTTGAGTGCATACGTCCTATAAGGAACGAATATGACAAGCTTATAGCAGATAAGCAGTATCTTATGGATATATGCAAAACTGGTGCTGAAAATGCACGCAGAATCTCACAGAGAACACTTAACAAGGTATATAAAAAGGTTGGCTTTGTAATTGGAGGATAATATGGAAACTCAACAGATTTTATTTATGATATTTGCATTTATAGTATCATTTGTTTTCACATTTGCAACTACACCGCTTGTAAGAAGGCTTGCTTTTCGTATAGGTGCAGGTGCCATTGATATACCTAAAGATGCCAGACGTATGCACAAAAAACCGACTCCGAGAATCGGAGGAGTGGCGATTATATTTGGATTTATTGTTGCAACACTTTGTTTTGCCCAGCCGTCAAGGCAGCTTTTAGGTACACTTTTAGGTGCAGCTGTAATAGCAGTTATGGGATTTATAGATGACTGCAAAGACCTTAATGCAAAATTGAAATTTGTAATTCAAATTATTGCGGCACTTATAGTTATATTTGTTGGAGATATAAAGATTGACGTATTTACAAATCCGAATATTTTCAGTGATAACCCATACTGGGTACTTCCTGGCTGGCTGTCGGTGGCACTTACGCTTTTATGGATAGTATTTATAACAAATGCTGTAAATTTCATTGACGGACTTGATGGTTTAGCCGCAGGTGTTTCGGCTATAATGTCGGTATCGCTTGTATTTATTTCAATTAGAGTAGGAGAGTACCCAATTGCTATTTTAGGCATAGCACTTATGGGTTCATGTTTTGGATTTTTACCGTTTAACTTTAATCCGGCAAAGATATTTATGGGCGATACAGGTTCAACATTTTTGGGATTTATGCTTGCAACATTATCAATACAAGGTGTGTTTAAAAGTTACGCAGTAATTTCATTTGCTGTTCCGCTTTTGATTTTAGGTCTGCCTCTTTTTGATGCGGCATTTGCAATGATAAGAAGAATACTTCAGGGTAAAAGCCCTATGGTAGCAGATAGAGGACACCTTCATCACAGACTTGTTGATATGGGATTTTCGCAGAAACAAACAGTGTTTATCCTATATGCAATAAGCGGTGTTTTGGGTATAACTGCTGTGTTACTTGCAGAAAGCGGTGTGCTTCGTGCATTATTGCTTGTGATATGTGTACTTATTCTGCTTCTTATAGGTGGAATGATAGGTAAAAACAGTTATGTACACAGTCATCCTGACAACAGAATAAAAACAGATGATAATGATTCAGAAGATGTGGATAAATAAAGAAAGGACTGATGATAAAGTGAAAAAGCTTAAAGTCATGACAGTTTTTGGTACAAGACCGGAAGCTATCAAAATGGCACCCCTTGCTCTTGAGCTGAAAAAGTACGACAATATTGAGTCAATCGTGTGTGTTACAGCTCAGCATAGGCAAATGCTTGATCAGGTGCTTGAGATTTTTGGAATAACTCCGGACTATGACCTTGATATAATGAAAACACGCCAAAGTCTTATAGGTATAACAACAAGAGTACTTGAAGGACTTGATGAGGTTATAAAAAAGGAACAGCCTGATATTGTTCTTGTACATGGTGATACGTCAACAAGTTTTGTTGCAGCTTTGGCAGCTTTTTATAATCAAGTTAAAGTTGGTCACGTTGAGGCTGGACTTAGAACATACGATAAATATTCTCCGTTCCCGGAAGAAATGAACAGACAGCTTACAGGTCGTATAGCTGACTTGAATTTCTCACCGACAGAACAGAACAGAAAAAATCTGCTTAAAGAAAATGTATCAGACGATATTATATACATTACAGGTAATACTGTTATAGATGCACTAAAGACCACTGTACGTGATGATTATAAGTTTAAAGATGAGTGTCTTAACAGCATAGATTTTGAAAATAAGCGAGTAATTATAGTTACGGCTCATAGACGTGAAAACTTAGGAAAGCCGCTTGAAAATATATGTAATGGATTAAAACAGATAGTAAACGAATATGAAGACGTTGAACTTGTATATCCAGTTCATCTAAATCCGGTAGTGCGTGAAACTGCTTTCGGTATTTTGGGTGATATGGACAGAGTTCATCTTATAGACCCATTAGATGTTGAGGATCTTCATAACGCAATGGCACGTTCATTTATGGTTATGACAGACAGCGGTGGTATACAGGAGGAGGCACCTGCACTTGCAAAACCGGTTCTTGTTCTAAGAAAGGAAACTGAAAGACCTGAGGCGGTTGAAGCCGGTACGGTTAAGATTGCAGGTGTTGAAAAAGATGAGATAGTTCGTCTTGCTAAGGAACTTCTTGATGATGAGAATGCCTATAACGCAATGGCACATGCTGCAAATCCGTATGGTGACGGTGAAGCATCAAGAAGAACTGTCGAAGCTATACTTTATGCTTTTGGATACAGTGACAAGCGTCCGGATAACTTTTCGGTTAAATAACTGAACATGAGAATGGGAAAAATCCATGTAAAGTGAGGGGAAAGCCCTAATGAAAAGTTTGTTAAATAAAATAGACGGTATGTTAAAGGAAAAGAAATTTTCCCAAGTAAAGAATATTTTAAGTCAAGAAAATCCGGCTGATATTTGTGCGTTGTTTGAAGAATTGTTTGGTGATGATTTTGACGAAAGAGCTGAATTTATTATTCTGTTTAGATTATTACCAAAGGATTTGGCTGCGGAAGTGTTTGCACACATGAAAAGTGATATGCACAAGCACCTTATCAGTATGTTTACCGATAAAGAACTTCGTGAAATTCTTGATGAATCTTTTATTGATGATACAGTTGACGTAATAGAGGAAATGCCGGCAAACGTCGTTGCAAGGATTTTGAAAAACTCAACCACGGCTGAGAGAAAGGCCATAAATCAAATTCTAAACTATCCTAAAGACAGTGCAGGAAGTATAATGACAATTGAGTATGTCAGCCTGCACAAGGATATGACGGTATCAGAGGCATTTGAAAAGATACGGAAAGTCGGTGTAAACAAGGAAACAATTTACACTTGTTATGTCACTGAGAATAGGAAACTTATAGGTGTTGTTACTGTCAAGGATTTGTTTATGGCAGATGAAGACGATAAGATTTCCGATATCATGGAAACACATATTATAAGCGTAGATACTCATGAGGATAAAGAAATAGTTGGACATATGTTCGGTAAATACGATTTTCTTTCTTTGCCGGTTGTTGACAGGGAAAAACGACTTGTAGGTATAGTTACATTTGACGACGCTATGGACGTTATTCAGGAAGAGAATACAGAGGACGTTGAAAAATTGGCGGCTATTACACCTAATGAGGAATCGTATTTTAAAACAGGAGTATTCGGTCACGCAAAACATAGAATTGTTTGGCTTTTGGTGCTAATGGTGTCTGCTACATTAACGCAGATTATAATTACAAAATACGAAAATGCTTTGCAGGCTGTACCGACACTTCTTGCATTTTTGCCTATGATAATGGATACAGGCGGTAACAGCGGTGCACAAAGTTCAACTCTTATAATAAGAGGAATGGCGCTTAATGAAATTCATTTCTTTGATTTTTTCAGAGTAGTATTTAAGGAATTTCGTATTTCTATACTTGTAAGTGCCATACTTGCAGTCGTAAACGGTGTTAGGATATATTTGATGTACGATCAAAATATATTACTTGCTGCTACTATTTCTCTTTCAATAGTTTTTACTATTATAGTGTCAAAACTTATAGGTGCAATGCTGCCAATGCTGGCGAAAAAAGTACATCTTGACCCGGCTATTATGGCAACACCGCTTATCACAACGTTGGTAGACAGCTGTTCGATTTTAATTTATTTTAATATAGCGGTAGCAATTTTGCATATTTAAAATGAGTGCTAAGGCACTCATTTTTGATAGAGGAGGATTAATATGAATATAAGACGTGCAGAAGAAAAAGACAGTGAAAAAATAATAGATTTACTTTGTCAGGTGTTAAACGTACACCATAACGGCAGACCTGATTTATTTAAAGGAAACTGCCGAAAATATACAGACAGTGAACTTAATGATATTATAAAAGACGATATGCGTCCTATATTTGTTGCTGAAAATGATGAAGGTATAATGGGATATGCCTTTTGTGTATTAAAGATGCGTGAGGGTGACAATATACTGACGGATATGAAAACACTATATATAGATGATCTTTGCGTAGATGAAAAAGCAAGAGGTAATCATGTAGGAAAAAGTCTTTATGAGTATGTTAGAAATTATGCAAAGGAAATTGGCTGTTATAATGTAACGCTTAATGTATGGGCATTTAATGAAAGTGCAAAGGCGTTTTATGAAAAAATGGGTTTAAAACCTATGTCTATTATGATGGAAACCGTACTGTAAGAATATTAGGGCATACATATTTTTGTATGCTCTTTTTACATGTTTGGAAATATAAGGAAAATAGTGTATTAAATATTGTGAATAATGTGTATTTATGATAAAATTGTTATAGATGAGATTAATTAGCGTTTAGAGTACAGGGAGGAAAAGATGAAAGAATTTTTAGGTGTAATAATGTCGCTGATAATGTCATTATCAGGTGGCGGATATACGGGAGAAGTACCGGAGGATTCACAGTTTGAGGTTAGATTTATAGATGTAGGACAGGCAGATTGTGCATTAATAAAATGTGATGATGAAACTATGCTTATTGACGGCGGTAACAGAGAGGATAGCAGTCTTGTCGTTTCGGTACTTAAAAATAATAATGTTGAATATCTTGATTATGTTGTTTGTACACATGCACATGAAGATCATGTTGGTGGATTATCAGGAGCTTTATCTTTTGCAGATGCGGGACATATTTTAGCTCCTGAAACTGAAGCTGATACAAAGGTGTATCAGAACTTTGTAGAAAAAGCCAAAGAGAGAGGAGTAAAAATCGAACATCCTGATGACGGTGATAAGTTTATGTTAGGCTCAGCTCAGATAGAAATTTTAGGACCCGTAATTGAAAAGGGAAAGGATATAAACAGCACATCAATCGTACTTAGAATAGATTACGGAGAAACATCATTTCTATTTACAGGTGATGCTGAGAGTGATGAAGAGGGAGATATAATCGAAAACGGCGGCAACTTAAAAGCGACAGTATTAAAGGTAGGACATCACGGTTCGGATACATCAACATCATATCAGTTTTTACGTGAAGTTATGCCGATGTATTCTGTAATAAGCGTAGGAAAAGATAATTCCTACGGACACCCTGATGAAAGTATAATAAGCAGACTTGAGAATTCAGGAACGAAGATTTTGCGAACAGATGAGTGTGGAGATATTATAATGACAAGCGACGGTAAGAATATAGATGTAAACACATCAAAATGATTGTTCACCTATGTTTTAATAATATTTCATGTAATAATACACTAAAATAATATAGAAATATAAAGTAATTATGAAAAAGTTGTAAATAATTTAAAAAAAGAATTGAAATATCGGAAGAATAGTGTTATAATATACGCTATGTTAATATGTCCAAAAAGGACGTTAAAGGAGGATATTATCACTATGGCAGTGAAGAGTGAACAAATCGAAAAAAATCTTGTAAAACTTACATTTGAGGTAAGTGCAGAAGATTTCAACAAGGCAGTTAATAATGTATACAAAAAGAATGCAAAGAAAATCAACGTACCGGGTTACAGAAAAGGTAAGGCACCGAGAGAAATTATTGAAAAGCTATATTCAGCAGAAATTTTTTATGATGACGCTATAAATGCAGTTCTTCCGGCAGCTTATGAGAAAGCTTTGGAAGAATCAGGTGTTGAATCAGTTGCGAGACCTGAAATAGATGTAGAAGAAATCAAAAAGGATCAGCCTGTAGTGTTCACAGCACTTGTTACAACAAAGCCTGAAGTAACTTTAGGTGATTATAAGGGTATAGAAGTGGATAAAATTGACTATACTGTAACAGATGAAGATGTTCAGAAGGACATCGAAGCAACTCAAAAGAAGAATGCAAGACTAATAACTGTTGATGACAGAGCAGTTGAAAATGGTGATATTGCAGTAATTGACTTTGAAGGTTTTGTAGATGACGTTGCATTTGACGGCGGTAAGGGAGAAGACTACGAGCTTGAAATCGGTTCAGGTACATTTATCCCTGGTTTTGAAGATCAGCTTGTAGGTGCAAATACAGATGATGATGTGGATGTTAAGGTTACATTCCCTGAAGAATATCACGCTGAAAACCTTGCAGGTAAAGACGCTGTATTTAAAGTAAAGGTTAAAGAAATTAAGAGACGTGAACTTCCTGAACTTGACGACGATTTTGCAAGTGAAGTAAGTGAATTTGATACAATGGATGAGTTCAAGGCAGACGTAAGAAAAAGACTTGAAGAAGCTGCACAGAACAAAGCTAAGGTTGAAACAGAAAATGCAATAATCGACAAGGCTATTGAAAACGCAGAGTTTGACATTCCTGATGCTATGCTTGAGGCTCAGATTGATAACATCATAAGAGATTTTGCTCAAAGACTTGCATATCAAGGTATGAATCTTGAAATGTACTTAAAGTACACAGGTCAATCAATGGAAGCTTTCAGAGCTCAGTTTGCCGAGCAGGCTAAGAAGCAGATAAGCGGTTCACTTGTTCTTGAAGCAATTCAAAAGGCTGAAGGTATTGAAGCAGGTGCTGAAGAAGTTGAACTTCACCTTGTTGATATGTCAAAGAAATACAATATGGAACTTGACAAGCTAAAGGAAGCTTTAAGCGAAGTTGAGATGGAAAACATCAAAAAAGAACTTGAAATGCAAAAGACAATCGACATGATTGTTAACCATGCATCAGTTAAATAATTTTCATAAATATAAAAGGGGATGAATAGTATGGCATTAGTACCAATGGTTGTTGAACAGACTAACAGAGGCGAGCGTTCATACGATATTTATTCAAGACTGCTTGAGGATAGAATTATCTTTCTTGCTGACCAGGTAGATAATGCAACATCAAGTCTTGTTGTTGCACAGATGCTTTATCTTGAAGCAAAAGATCCTGATAAGGATATTCAATTCTATATAGATAGTCCGGGCGGCTCAATTACAGCTGGTATGGCTATTTATGACACAATGCAGTATATCAAATGTGATGTGTCTACAATTTGTATCGGTATGGCGGCAAGTATGGGAGCATTTTTACTTGCAGCAGGAACAAAGGGCAAGAGATTTGCACTTCCAAACAGTGAAATTATGATTCACCAACCCCTTATTTCAGGCGGTGGTCTTTCAGGCCAGACTACTGATATTAAAATTTATACGGATCATCTTGTTAATACTAAAAAGAAGATGAATCAGATTCTTGCCCAGCGTACAGGTCAGACTTATGAAAAGCTTTGTGAAGATACAGAACGTGATAATTTTATGACAGCTCAGGAAGCTATGGAATATGGTCTTGTTGATGAGGTTATTACAAGAGCAGCAAAATAAAGGAGTACAGCTATGGATGAAAAGAAGCATCTTAGATGTTCATTCTGCGGTAAATCGGAGGATGAAGTAAATAAGCTTTTGTCAGGACCGGGTGTGTATATCTGTGATGAATGTGTAGGTATGTGTAACAGTATACTTGACGGTGAATTTGAGTATAAGAGTGGATTCGGTACGGAGGAACTGCCAAAACCAAAGGAAATTAAGGCTTTTCTTGATGACTATGTTGTTGGGCAGGAAGAAGCAAAGAAGATTCTGTCCGTAGCAGTATATAATCATTACAAAAGAATAGAGCATTCAGATGCGGCAGACGATGTGGAGCTCCAAAAGAGCAACATATTGATGATTGGTCCAACAGGAAGCGGAAAGACATTTCTTGTTCAAAACCTTGCTAAGATTTTGAATGTACCGTTTGCCATTGCTGATGCAACATCACTTACTGAAGCTGGTTATGTTGGTGAGGATGTTGAGAATATTCTTTTAAAACTTATTCAGGCTGCTGATTATGATATAGAAGCCGCTGAAAGAGGAATTATATATATTGACGAAATAGATAAAATAGCAAGAAAGTCTGAAAATCCGTCTATTACACGTGATGTAAGCGGAGAGGGTGTTCAACAGGCACTTTTAAAGGTACTTGAAGGTACTGTTGCGTCTGTACCACCTCAGGGTGGCAGAAAACATCCTCATCAGGAATTTATCCAGATTGATACTACAAATATATTGTTTATATGTGGTGGTGCCTTTGACGGTATAGAGAAAATTATAGGTAACCGTACAGGCAGACAGGGTCTTGGTTTCGGTGCTGAAATTACAAGTCGTAAGGAAGAAAATATTAATGAGCTTTTAGGTAAGCTTATACCGCAAGATTTGTTAAAATTTGGACTTATACCGGAATTTATAGGTAGATTACCTATATTTGCCAGATTGGATAAACTTGACAGAAAAACACTTATTACAATACTTACAGAACCTAAAAATGCACTTATTAAACAGTATAAGGCTTTATTTGCTTTTGACGGAGTTAAACTTGAATTTGAAGATGATGCTATTAAAGCAATAGCTGATAAAGCCATAGAAAGAAATACAGGTGCAAGAGGACTTAGATCAATTATAGAAGAAGCGATGTCGGATATAATGTTTGAAGTCCCATCTGATGAAAGTATTAGAACAGTTATAATTAATAAAAAATGTATAACTGATGGTAAACCACCTAAGATTATACATGAAGATAAAAAGCTTGAAGCGTCGCAAAATCAGCTTCCGGCTGACGGCACTCAAGGATAACATAAGGAAGGTGTGAAAGAGAATGTTTGTATCAGAGAATTTGACGGTGAATGAAAAGAACCATCTCGTAATCGGGAAAAATGATACTGTTGAGCTTGCAAAGGAGTTTGGTACTCCGCTTTATGTGCTTGACGAAGACTTAATGCGAAAGAACTGCCGTGTATATAAAGACGCAATGGATAAGTATTATGGAGGAAACGGACTTGTTCTGTATGCAAATAAGGCTCTTTGCACTCTTTATACTTGTAAAATTGTAAAAGAAGAAGGTCTTGGAGTAGACGTTGTTTCCGGCGGTGAATTATATACAGCTATAAAGGCAGATTTTCCCATGGATAAAGTCTATTTTCACGGTAATAATAAAACTGCTGATGAAATTGAGCTTGCAGTTAAAAACAAGGTAGGAAATATCATAGTCGACAATATTTATGAACTTGAACTGCTTAACGAAACAGCCGCAAAATATGGTGTCGTTCAAAATATCATGTTCCGTATTAAGCCGGGTGTTGACGCTCATACTCACAGCTTTATTCAGACAGGTCAAATAGATTCAAAGTTTGGCGTTGCACTTGAAAACGGCGAAGCCTTTGAAATAATTGAAAAGGCGATGAAAATGGAAAATGTGAAGGTAAACGGACTTCACTGCCATATTGGTTCACAGATATTTGATATAGAGCCATTCTGCAAGGCGGCTGAAATTATGATGAATTTTGCCGGGGATTTAAAGGACAAGCTGGGTCTTGAAATAGACTGCGTAAACCTTGGAGGCGGTTATGGTATAATGTATACTGAAAATGACGACCCTGTGCCTTATGACGAGTATATTCAGCATGTTTCCGAGGTTGTCAAGAAAACTGCTGATGAAAGGGGCGTAAAGCTTCCGTTTATTTTAATGGAACCGGGACGATCCATTGTTGCACCGGCTGGTATCACACTTTATACCGTAGGTGGTATTAAAGATATAAAGAATGTAAGAAAGTATGTTTCGGTAGATGGCGGTATGGGTGATAATCCAAGATATATTATGTATGAGTCAGAATATGAAGCCGTAGTTGCTAATAATGCAAATGCTCAAAGAACAGAAAAGGTAACTATTGCCGGTAAATGCTGTGAATCAGGAGATATTTTGCTAAAAGATGCAATGATGCCTAAAATTAATGTAGGAGATACTCTTGCTGTACTTGCCACAGGTGCGTACAATTATTCAATGGCAAGTAATTATAACAGAATACCTCGCCCTGCTATTGTAGCAGTATCGGACGGAAAAGCGAAGGTAGTTGTAAAGCGTGAATCTTATGAGGACCTTATAAAGAACGATGTTCTTTAAACTGAATAAAAGAACGTAATATTGTTCGGGGAAAAAGCATTCTAAGGAGTGCTTTTTTCTTTACCATTAAAGATATAATTCTTGAAATTATAATTTTGATGTGTTAAAATTATTATAGAATTAAAGGTATATATTTTGTATACCATTTAATATATAAAAGAGTTTAAAACAGGAGGAAATGATTATGGAACAGAAGTTTTTTGTGTGTAAGACTTGCGGCAATATTATTGCTATGGTGAAAAATGCAGGTGTACCGGTTATGTGCTGTGGTGCAAAAATGACAGAAATTATACCGGGGACTACTGAGGCTGCAACTGAAAAACATATACCTGTATATAAGGTAGAAGATAACAAGGTTTTTGTAACTGTCGGTTCAGTTGAACATCCTATGGAAGATGCTCATTATATTGAGTGGATTTCATTACAGACAAAGCAGGGAAATCAAAGAAAAGAGCTTCATCCTGGTGAAGAACCTAAAGCTTGTTTTGCTATTTGTGACGGAGATGAGGTGGAGGCTGTATACGCATACTGTAACCTTCACGGTCTTTGGAAAGGTTGATTTTTTATAGTATAGTTTTACCGCTCTTTTTGTGTTGACATTGCTTTAACACTAAAAGAGCGGTGTTTTTTATTCTACCATTGAACAATTCGGACATATATTTTTATTTTTTAAATATTCCAATCCCCAATCATACATTTGTGATAGAATAGGGATAAAACTTTTACCAAGCGGTGTAAGGGAATATTCTACTTTGGGCGGTACAACAGGATATACTTCACGGTGAATCATACCGTCCTTTTCAAGTTCACGAAGCTGCTGGGTAAGCATTTTGGCAGTTGCAGATGATATTATTTTTTGAAGTTCATTAAAACGTAAAGTTTTATCTGATAAATGCCATAATATAAGCGGTTTATATTTTCCGCCTACTAAATCAAGGGTTGCTTCGACAGGGCATATATATGATTTATTCATATTGATTTCCTCCATAGTATCAAAAAGGGTAGTATATATCTAAAAAGTACATACTTGTCAAAATGATATTTTACGGTATAATAATAACATAATGGAATAAAAATTTCAACATAAAGAGGTGAAACAGATGATTGAAAAATTTGACGTAACAGGTATGACGTGCAGTGCGTGCAGCAGTCATGTAGAAAAAAGCGTAAGAAAGTTAGATGGCATAAAAGATGTAAATGTTAATCTTTTAAAAAATAATATGACTGTTGATTTTGATGAAAGCAGGGTAAGCAGTGACGATATAATCAAAGCCGTTGTATCAGGAGGATATGGTGCGTCAGTGGCAGGGAAAAAAGAAAAGACAGAGAAAAAAACAGATGAAATTGATAATATGAAACATCGTCTTATATGGTCTTGTATATTTCTTGTACCGCTTATGTATATTTCAATGGGACATATGTTTAATTTTCCCTTTCTTGAAGTGTTTAACGGCATAGAAAATGCACTTGCATTTGCATTTACACAAATGCTTTTAACTCTGCCTATTATATATATAAATCGAAAGTTTTTTATAAAGGGATTTAAGACACTTTTTCATCTTGCTCCAAATATGGATTCACTTATAGCCATAGGTTCGGGAGCATCGTTTATATACGGTATAATTGCGATATACTGTATAGGATATGGCTTAGGGCATGGTGACAGCGAATTGGTACACTCATATATGATGAATTTATATTTTGAGTCGTCGGCTATGATACTTACACTTATAACACTTGGTAAATATCTTGAATCAAGGGCAAAACGCAAGACATCACAGGCAATAGAAAAATTAATTGACCTTTCACCAAAAACAGCGTCAGTAATAAGAAACGGAATGGAGATTAATATACCGTTAGAAGAAGTTGTTGTTTCGGATATAGTAGTTGTAAAGGCAGGACAAACCATACCGGTAGACGGTATTGTTATTGAAGGAAACGGAGCAGTTGACGAGTCTGCAATTACAGGTGAAAGTATTACAGTAGAAAAAAATATAGGTGACAAAGTAATAGGAGCAACTATTAATAAATCGGGATATTTTAAGTTTAAAGCTGAAAAGGTTGGAGATAACACAACCCTATCTGAAATTATACGTCTTGTAGAAGAAGCGTCATCATCTAAAGCACCTATTGCAAAACTTGCAGATAAGGTAAGCGGGATTTTTGTACCGGTAGTTATTGCAATAGCAGTGGTTACAACAATTATATGGCTTGCTTTAGGCTATGGTGTAAGTTTTGCTTTGTCTATGGGTATATCAGTACTTGTTATTTCCTGTCCCTGTGCATTGGGACTTGCTACACCTACGGCAATAATGGTCGGTACAGGTAAGGGTGCACAGTATGGAATACTTACAAAATCAGCCGAGAGTCTTGAAACAACTCATCATATTGATACAGTTGTACTTGATAAAACTGGAACTATAACAGAGGGTAAACCGTCAGTTACAGATGTTGTACCAAATGGTATTTCAAAAAATGAATTACTCATACTTGCAGCGTCGGTGGAATCCCTTTCAGAACATCCACTCGCAAAGGCAATAACAGAAAAGAGTAATTTAATAAAACCTGTTACGGAGTTTACGCAGATACCGGGACAGGGAGTGAGCGGTATAGTTGACGGCATGAAAATACTTGCCGGAAATTATAAAATGATGCAGGAAAACAATATCAGTGTAAAAGAAGATACACTCTTTGCATCAGAGGGCAAAACAGCGTTGTATTTTGCTCGTGATAATGAGTTTATAGGTATTATTGCAGTGGCTGACACTATTAAAGAGAGCAGTTTTGCTGCAATTAAAAACATGCGTCAAATGGGATTAGACGTGGTTATGCTGACAGGTGATAATAAAATTACAGCTAAGGCGATAGAAGAAAAATTACCGATTACACGTACCATTGCAGAGGTTCTACCAAAAGATAAGGAGCAGGAAATACGACGTCTGCAAAGTGAAGGTCATAAAGTAGCAATGGTAGGTGACGGCATAAATGACGCTCCGGCATTGACTCGTGCAGATGTTGGTATTGCAATAGGAGCAGGTACGGATATAGCAGTAGAATCTGCCGATATAGTTTTAATGAAAAATGATTTAAGGGACGTTGCAGTAGCTATTGAGCTTAGCAGAAGCGTAATAAAAAATATAAAGGAAAACTTGTTCTGGGCATTTTTCTATAATATTTTAGGTATTCCGATTGCTGCCGGTGCTTTATATTTATCATTTGGTCTTAAACTAAATCCTATGATAGGAGCATTGGCAATGAGTTTTAGTTCAGTATTTGTAGTATCAAATGCGTTAAGATTAAGATTTTTTAAACCAAAACACAATATTGCAGCATCTGGGTGTGTAGTAGGTGATAACAATAAAAAGGAGGATATAAAAATGACAAAAACAATTAAAATTAAAGGTATGATGTGTAGTCACTGTACTGGAAGAGTTAGTGAAGCATTAAACGCTATTGAAGGTGTAAGTGCGGAAGTTACACTTGATAACGGTGGACAGGCAATAGTAACAGGTGACGTGGCAGATGAGCTTCTTATAAAGACTGTTACAGATGCAGGATACGAAGTTACAGACATTAAATAATCATTGATAAAATAAGCACTAAAATTTTTTAGTGTTTATTTTTTTGTAAGTTCCAATATTTGAGTTTTACATATTTAAAAAAATGTGGTATACTAAAAAGGATTGTTATATGCTTGGAGGGATATTTTGTGAAAAACAAATTATTTGCAGTAATTTTTGCCGCAATTTTGATAACCAATATAACTGCTTCAGCAGAGGTTTTAGGAACTGTAACAGGAGGTTGGAGTACGTATATGGGAGCAGATACATACTTCCATAATGTACAGTTTACGTCTGACAGTGTTGGACTTCAAAATGAATATTATGTTGAATATACGCCAAATGAAGAGGCTGTACCCGTTATAATAAATGGCAGCAGTATATGGGGTACAAGAGATATAAAGGAAGCAGAACAGTATATGAAAGATAACGGTTTAAGACCTCTTGTCGGAATAAATGCCGATTATTTTTCGTTTAAAACAGGAATACCTATGGGATACACCATAATTGACGGTGAAATAGTGTCAAAGGAATACGGAGGTCAGGATGCAGTCGGATTTAGAAGTGACGGTACAGGTTTTATAAAATGGCTTGACATAGCGACAACTGTTTCTGACGGTGAAAAAACTGTTGATGTAATGTATATTAATAAGTGGTGTCAGCCAGGATTTGATCCTATTTATATGCTTACAGATAAGTTTGGTAAAACCACAAAGACAAGTTCAGAATGTATTTTTGTAATTTGTTCACTTGTTGATGGAACACTTAGCATTGATACATCAATGACAATGACAGTTGATGATATATTTATATATAACGGAGAAATAGAGATTCCTGAGGGTAAAATTGTAATGCTTATGGATACAAGCGGTGACGCAAATTGTTATGATTTTTTAAGCAGACTTGCGGTAGGTGATACGGTCACTGTTACAAATACAGCCGTAGGTGATGACGGCACGTGGAAAACGGCACAAAACGGAGTAAGTTCTGTTGGAGGCAGACTTATAAGCGGCGGTGTAGTAAACAGCAATTTTGAAGCCGGTGCGGCACCGAGAACTGCTGTGGGGATAAAGGCTGACGGTAATATTATTTTTTATACCATAGACGGCAGACAGCAAGGTTACAGCTATGGAGCACAGCTAAAAACTCTCGCACAGCGAATGGCAGAGCTTGGCTGTGTTGATGCTATTAATCTTGACGGCGGCGGCTCAACTGTAATTTCGGCTGTTTTCCCCGGAAATGATTTTTCAACTACCGTAAATTCACCTTCTGACGGATATTTAAGAAATGTTGCTAATTTTATATTTTTAAAGGATAATAGAGAAAGAACAGATGTACCTTGGATAGTAACGTTAAAAGATGCCGGTAATACAAATTATCTTTCCGGAATGAGTACCGTGGTTGAAGTGGAAAGTGTTTACGATACAGCTAATTACAAAATGGAAGATATGTCGGGACTTACAATGGGTGTTGATACAGAAACCGCAAGTACCATTGATGACAGCGGATATTTACAGCTTTTGGGTACAGGTGATGTAAATGTAGTTGTAAGCGGCAGCGGCGGTGATGTTGCATCAAGGCTGTATAATGTATATGAAACTCCTGAGGAAATAAAAGTGTTTAACCAAGCTGACTGGAAAGAGATTTCAGAAATTTATACTGCTCCTAATGAGGAATTACAGCTTAATCTGTCGGCAGGTTCGTATATTAACGGTACGGAGCTTTTATCTAATAACAGCCTGTATACTTGGGAGGTTGAAGGCGACATAGGTACTATTACTCCTGAGGGTATATTTACTCTTGCAGATACTGTTAATAAAGAGGGTAAAATAAAAGTCAGCGTAGGCGGATGTACAAAGGAAATACCTGTTCATATTGCGGATTATCCAAAGGTGACTGTTGAATTTGCAGACACAGAAAATCACTGGGCAAAGGATATTATATCACAAATGGCAGGAGAAGGTATTATAAACGGTATAGAGGAGGATGGAAAACTTCTGTTTAAGCCGGATAATAATACAACAAGAGCAGAATTTGCATCAATGATAGTAAAATATCAAGGGGTAGATGTAAGTCAGTATGAAGATGTAAGTCTTGATTTTACTGATTCAGATGAGATACCGTTGTGGGCTGAAAATATAATAAAGGCAGCATATAGTGAAGGTATTATACAGGGACGGATAAATGATGACGGAACCGTTACATTTGCACCATACGACAATATAACAAGGGCAGAGGCAATGACTATTATAGGACGTATTATTCCTGACAATGATGATTTGCCGAATTTACCATTTGCAGACAGTGCCCAAATACCTGATTGGGCAGTTGAGGGAATGCAAAAACTTTATTCAATCGGTGTGATAAACGGATATGAGGACAACACTATTCTTCCAAATAATAATATTAAACGTGCAGAATCTGCATCGATTTTATATAAACTTATGAAAAATTAAAATAAATACCGCCGATACATTTTCTGTTTCGGCGGTATTTTATATTTAAAACTCTTTACCATTTAAAATTTCCATATAATCTTTGTAGTTGTCCTGAAGAAGTCTTGGAGTATCAAGTCCGTAAGGACACTTCAAGCTACATTTATTACAATGCAGACACTCCTCGATTTTTTTCATTTTATTCTGCACTTCTTCTGTTAGTTGCAGCTGGGACGGTGAACGTCTTATTAAAAGTGACATTCTTGCACAGTTGTTTATTTCAATACCCACAGGACAGGGCATACAGTACCCGCAGCCGCGGCAAAAATCTCCTGCAAGTACCTTTTTGTCGTTATCGATAATTTCCTTTATTTCACCTTCCATTTTTGGTGGATTTGTGTTGTATGATAGAAATTCATTAAGCTCGTTTATACGCTGTATTCCCCATATAGGAAGTACGTTATCATATTGTGCCATAAATGCGTATGCAGCGGCAGAATTTGTTATAAGTCCTCCCGAAAGTCCTTTCATTGCAATAAAACCTATATTGTGTTTCTTACATTCATTAACTATTTTTATATCTTTATCGGTTGCAAGATAGCAAAATGGAAACTGTAAGGTGTCGTAAAGCTGTGATTCTATTGCTTCCTCTGCAATTTTAAGACGGTGATTTGTAATGCCTATAAAACGTATTTTCCCCTGTGCTTTTGCCTCTGTCATAGCCTCGTAAAGCCCTGTACCGTCATTTGGTTTGGGGCAGAATGATGGGTTATGAAATTGGTAAATATCAATGTAATCTGTTTTTAAATTATTAAGACTTATATTTAGGTCTTTCCAAAAATCATCATAATTTTGTGCCGCTGTTTTTGTTGCTATGTATATTTTATCACGTACATGGGATAGGGAGTATCCTATTTTTTCTTCGCTGTCTGTATAAAAACGTGCTGTATCATAGAAATTTATTCCGTTTTCATAAGCGTGATTTAATATTTCTTTTGCACTGTCAAAGCTTATACGCTGAATAGGTAATGCTCCGAAACCGTTTTTACAGACTTTAATTCCTGTTTTCCCAAGTGTTACATAATCCATAATATCACCCCTTAATATTTATTAACTTATATTATAAAATGGCAGGCAGTAAATGTCAATTAAAAAGGTTTACAACGATTAAGTTTTATGTTATCATCAGTTTATAGGGCGGTGATGATATGATTGAATTAATAACAACATTAGATTTTTATATTTTAAATGCAATACAAAATATGCGAAACGGATTTTTTGATACTATTATGCCTGTTATAACATTTATGGGCAGTGGCGGTGCGGTATGGATACTTATTGCAATAATTATGATTTGTTTTAAAAAGTCGAGAAAATACGGAATAATTATTGGAGCGGCACTTTTGATAGGATTTATATTTTCTACTAATATATTAAAAGAACTTGTGGGACGTGAGCGTCCGTTTAATACGGAGGGAGCACTACTCACTGCACAAAATCTTTTGATAGGTATACCGTCGGGACGATACTCCTTTCCGTCAGGGCATACAATATCGTCATTTTCTTCTGCGGCTGCCGTGTTTATGTATAATAAGCGTTACGGAATAGGTGCATATATACTTGCGGTGCTTATATCATTTTCAAGGCTGTATCTGTATGTACATTTTCCGAGTGATGTAATAGCAGGTGCAGTTTTGGGAATTTTGATTACTGTATTATCAAGATTTATTGTAAATAAAATTTGGGAGAAAATAAATGAAAGAAAATTATCAAATAATACTCGATAAAACTATTGAAAACATAAAGAAAAATAATATAAGGCCTACACTTTTTTTGCATAGCTGCTGTGCACCGTGCTCAAGTTACGTGCTTGAATACCTTTCGGAATATTTTGATATAACAATATTTTATTATAATCCGAATATTTCTCCTGAAACAGAGTTTATAAAGCGTGTAAGAGAACAGGAGCGTCTTGTGAATACAATGCCTTTAAAGAGCAAAATAAAGGTTATTGAAGGTAAATATGACAGTAACAGATTTTTTGAAATTGCAAAAGGACTGGAAAAGCTAAAAGAGGGCGGGGAGCGGTGTTTTAAGTGTTATAGGCTTAGGCTTAAAGAAACTGCCTTAATGGCAAAGGAAATGGGTTTTGACTATTTCACAACAACATTGTCAATAAGTCCACATAAAAATGCACAGGTACTTAATCAAATAGGAAAAGAGCTTGGCGAAAAATATGGTGTGAATTATTTATTTTCGGATTTTAAAAAGAAAAACGGATACAAACGCTCCTGCGTTTTGTCTGAGGTATATGGACTTTACCGCCAGAATTACTGCGGTTGTATATACTCAAAATTTGAAGCACAGGAGCGAGAAAAATCTAAATATAATAACGAATAGCTGCTATTTGTGCAAAAAATTCACGAATACATGATGCTGGAAGCGATGTAAGCGGTGTAGATGCACCTATGTGTGCAGTATCTATACCGTTTAATTGTGCCATTAAAGATGAACGCAGTACATGGAAATTGTTGGTTATAAATACTACGCTGCCATCGGAAACGGCATCCTTTGTATAAGAAAAATTTTCATAAGTACTTGTTGATTCCGTTTCAAGAAGTATTTTATCATCGTCGATACCTTTGTCCATAAGATATAGCTGCATTGCTTGGGCTTCGCTGATTGATTCATTTGGACCTTGTCCGCCTGAAACTATTACAGTAGCATTTTGATTTCTGTTCATATATTCAACTGTTTTATCAAGACGTCTTTCAAGCGCCGGTGATGGTTCACTGCCGTTAAGACCTGCACCTAATACTATAACGTAATCTTCATTATATGTTGCTGTATCTGTACTTCCAAGTACGCATATAACGCAAGAATATATTACTATTATACTGATTCCGGCAACGAACATTCCTTTAACAAATCGTAAAAATTTATTTGTCTTGAATGAATCGTAAAAGACACTCCACAAAATAAAAATAATACCTATTAGCACACAAAAGCCTTCACCGATACCCATTATGGAAGTGTATCCTAAATAAAGCCCTATGGCAGAAAATAAAAGTCCAAGTATAAAAATTATAAATCTCATAAATTACCTCATCTTTCAGTTATTGTATATTCAGGAAATTCATAGTGGAGTTTTGTACCTATGTCAGTTCCCTGAGGAAGAAGAGCAAGGGCTATAAATAAATCTTCTTCGCATTCTTTATCTGTACGTTTTAAATACGCATATTCACCTTCAATGGATGAAACAATATAATCCAAATATATCACTCCTTTTATTTTAATAGTAATTTTTTATAATATTATCTATGATATATCAATGCTCATTTTTTGTCAATAAAATTTTTTTAAAAAAATTCAAAAGAATTTAAAAAAAGTGTTGACAAATGAAAAAATATATGGTAATATAATATTCGTTGTTGAGGGAACAACGAAAAACAAGAGGATATGCGCTATTAGCTCAGTTGGTAGAGCACCTGACTCTTAATCAGGGTGTCCGGAGTTCGAGCCTCCGATGGCGTACCAGAAACCGTTTAAACAAATTTGTTTGAACGGTTTTTTTATTTTTAAGGAGGTGTCGTATGTACACAGTTGAAGAAGAGGAAATGGTATTAGATGGAGAAAAAGTGGTAGTATATGGTATAAAATGTGGGGGAGAATATATACCAAATATTACCAGTAACAGAGCTAAGGCTCAAGATATGGCAGATATGTTTAATAAATATGAACTGTCACCATGTCATTTTTATGATGTCGTATCAGACATGATTTAGTGTCTAAAATCTTCCGTAAATCTTATGATTCGGAAGATTTTTTGTTTTTTAAAGGATTATTGCAAAACAGGAAAATATGTAGTATAATTTTATCATATAAAGAATTGAAAGGAAATTTTTAAAAATGAGAAAGTTACTTGCAGTATGGCTTGGAAAAGCACTTACAATTGCCGGAAAATTAATTGGCAAGAAGTCTTCGTCATCACCCGGACATTATGCACTTAAACTATGTCCCGATTTGGTTAAGGTTCTTAATACATGTGTGAAAAAGGGAATAATAGTAACTTGCGGTACAAACGGAAAAACCACTACAAATAATCTTATGGCATCGGCACTTGAAGCAAAGGGATATAAGGTTATATGCAATAAACTTGGTGCTAATATGCTTAGCGGTATTGCAACAACTGTACTTCAGCAGATGAATATATTTGGTAAGTTAGAAGCGGATTATGCCTGTCTTGAAATTGATGAGGCATATACACCGATAGTATTTGATTATATAAAGCCTAAGGTTATGGTGATAACTAATCTTTTCCGTGACCAGCTTGACAGATATGGTGAAATAGATATTACATCTGATATAATAAAGAGGGCAATAGCGAAGGTACCGAATTTAAAGCTTGTACTAAACGGTGACGATCCTCTTTGTGTGCAGTTTGGAATGGAAAAGAACGTAACACCGTATTATTACGGTATTTCCGAAAAGGTTCTTCCTCAGACTGACGATACAAAGGAAGGACGTTTTTGCCCTGTATGCGGTGAGGAGCAGAAATATAATTATTACCATTACAGCCAGCTCGGTGATTTCTACTGCCCATCCTGTGGTTTTAAAAGACCTGATATTGATTTTAATGTTACAGGTGTTTCACTTGGTTCACCTATGAAATTTAATATAAACGGTCAAAGAATGGAAATTAATTACAAGGGATTTTATAATATTTATAACCTTGTTGCTGTTTACGGTGCGATGAATGTTATCGGTGAAAATACAGATGATTTTGCATCGCTTTTAACAGGATATAAACCGCAGATAGGAAGGATGCAGGAATATAAATTCAATAAGCCTGTAATATTAAGTCTTTCTAAAAATCCGGCAGGATTTAACCAGGCAATAGCCACTGTAAATACAGATAAGCGTAAAAAAGATGTTATTATTGCTATAAATGACAAGGCAAACGACGGACGGGATGTGTCATGGCTTTGGGATGTTGATTTTGATAAAATTGCAGATGAAAATTTAAACACACTTACAACAACGGGAATACGTGTATACGATATTAGCCTTAGGTTTAAATATGCTGATATTAATGTTGACCGTATGACACATGATATGGCGGAGGCTGTTACTGAATGTCTTAAAACAGGTAGTGAGGTTGTGTATGTGCTTGTAAACTATACGGCATTATATTCAACTGAAGCAGTTCTTAAAAAGCTTGGAGGTGAAGTATAATGCGTATTAAGATATATCATCTTTATCCAGACCTTTTAAATCTCTACGGTGACAGAGGAAATATAGAGTGTATGAGAAAACGTCTTATATGGCGTGGAATAGACGCAGAGGTTATTATGCACACCTGTGATGACGGAAAACTTGACCTTTCAGACGCTGATATAGTATTTATAGGCGGAGGCTCTGACAGGGAACAGAAAATAGTTTGCGACAAACTTTTAGAGCAAAGAAAAGAAATTAAAGAGTATGTTGAAAACAACGGCACACTTGTAGCTGTATGCGGTGGTTATCAGCTTTTAGGAAAGTATTATAAACTTCACGACGAGACTATTGAAGGATTAGACATTCTTGATATTTTTACTGAACAGGGTAAAAAACGTCTTATAGGAAATATTGTACTTGAACCTGATTTTATAGAAGGTAATATAGTTGGGTTTGAAAATCACGGAGGAAGAACATATATAGGAAATCATAAACCACTTGGAAAAGTGGTATATGGATACGGAAATGATGAAAAAACAGGCTATGAGGGTGTTGTTTATAAAAATGTTGTTGCAACGTATTTGCATGGTCCTCTTTTGCCGAAAAATCCAAAACTATGCGACTATATACTTACAAATGCCTTAAAACGTAAATATACTGATTTTAAAGGACTTACTCCTCTTGGAGATGAACTTGAAGAAATAGCAAACGGATATATAGTAAATCGCTTTAAAAAGTGAACAATTTATAAATAATCATATATATCTATTGACATTTTGAGTATGTACACTTAAAATTGAATAGGATAATAAAAAAGCGTTTTTTATAACGCTTTTTTGTATGAAGAATTATATGAAAAGATAATATCATATAAAGGAATGAAGTTCGGTATGGAATTAAACAGAAAAATAAAACCGAATAATTTTAAACTACCTAAAGGTATTGAAAAATTCTTTAAAAGAATTTTTCATGGTTTAAAAAGTTTTGCTGGATTTTTTTGGAGAAAAATGTGCGAAAACAAAACCTTTGCAAGATTTGTTTACGTTACATTACCTCCTAAAATAAAAAAAATTCGTGATTATATACTTTCAAATAAAAAAAAGGCTGGAATTATCGGCAGTTTTACAGTGGCGGTACTTTTAATACTTTTTATTGTTACGTATATAAATACAGTTGATTCTAAATTTAGCAGAGAAGGTAATGATGATGCCGAGTTTGGAATGGTTCTGCAAAATTATTCAACATTTGACCACAGCGAAAAGACACATATAGCTGTAAAGCTAAGCTGGGATGACGGTGCGATAGATTTAAACGGCGGACGTGCTTATGCAAAAATTAAGGCAACGGTATATCCGATTAATCTTGAAAATCAGGAAATTGAATGGAGTACGTCAGATGAGGAAATAGCAACAATAGATGAAAATGGATTTATAACAGCTGCAAATCCCGGAAATGTTACTATAACAGCTATTTTAAAAAGCGAGGGTAAGACGTCCGAGGCAAAGCTTGCAGTACGTCAACCGGTAAGCGGTATATTTTTGCCGACAAGTACAATCACTCTTAACAGCGGCGGCGTGGGCAGACTTTTAAGTGTAAGAATTTTCCCTGAAAATGCTACAAATAAAAATGTAATATGGAAATCCAAAAACAGTAAGGTAGCACGAGTGGACAGTGAAGGTCACGTAACACCTGTAAGTGTGGGTATGACGGAAGTCACAGCCACAACTGAAGACGGAGAATATGTAGGTAAGTGTTTTGTAAATGTTGTTAATCCGTCTGTTGATGTTCAGGCTATAACGCTTAAAAACGAGGCAGACATGAAAGTTATGGTTGGAGATAATGTAACGGCGGTGGTGACAGTATCTCCGTCAAATGCAAAAAATAAGACGCTTAAATGGTCAAGTGATAATGAAGGAGTTGCACTTGTAAGTCAGACGGGACGTATACGAGGTATAAGCGAAGGTATAGCTAATATTACCGTTGAATCAGTAAATGGAAAAAAGCAAACGTTTAGTGTTGAAGTAGTGGCGTCAGATTCAAAAGACCCATTTGACTTAAATGAAACTGTTGAGGCACTTGAAGTGACAGGAGGAGTTACTTATACAACCTATGATATAACATTCCCGAGAGCCGTTAATATTCAAATGTCGCAGAATCCATCGCCTAAGATATGGCGTTCGGGTGGTGCTGTAAATGCGACAGAAGCAGAAACGGCAGAATATATGAATCCTAACAATTATTATACAGACGCGTATAAATATCAGTTCCTTGATTTATCAAGTCCAAACGGAGTAAGTGAGGAAAGCTTAAACGCATATCTTGCCGATAAGGGAGTTATGCAGGGAATGGGAGCTGTATTTATAGAAGCCGCAAGGGAATATAATGTAAGTGAAGTTTATCTTGTTGCACATGCATGTCTTGAGTCAGGAAACGGTACGTCACAGCTTGCAAGAGGTGTAGATGTGAACGGAACAACGGTATACAACCTGTTTGGTATTGGTGCATACGACAGCGACCCGACAGGCAACGGCTCGCAGAGGGCATACGAACTTGGCTGGTATAGTGTTGAAGAAGCTATAAAGGGCGGTGCCAAGTGGATAAGCGAAAATTATATAAATAATGCCGAAGGAAATCAGAATACACTTTATAAAATGCGTTGGAATCCTGAAAATCCAGGATATCATGAATATGCAACTGATGTAGGCTGGGCGGTTAAACAGGCGGTAAGTATCGAACAAATCTTCTCATCATTTGATGAGGCGGTATTGTCATTCGATGTACCTGTATATAGTGGTCAGATTCCGCCTTCAATTGAAGAATAGAAATTAAGAGGACAGAGCTTTTAAAGTTTTGTCCTCTTTTTTGTGTATAAATTTATTTTCTTTTGTTCTAAAAGAGTTTTAGATTAAATATATATCATATACAAAACGAACGGAGGAGATAACGATGTACATAGTAAACAATGAATTACAGCTTTCATCAAGAGGAATATTAAATTTTATGCCAAAGGGACTTAGAAGATATATGTATAATATTGATTTAAGCGGTGTAAGTGAAATACATTTAAGGCTGTCAAAACCAATGTGCATAGAATACGGTGACGGACGATTCTATGTTAATGAAAAGGGCAATCTTACAGTTATGCCAAACTGTGGTGTACGTGTTACGAGAAAACATATAGATGAGGCAATAGAAATAGCAACATCATCTTCTGTGTATTCAATGCAGGAAGAAATTAAAAACGGATTTATAACGATTGAAGGAGGTCATAGAATCGGTATTACAGGTATGGGTGTAATAAAAGAGGACAAGGTTTCATTTATAAAAAATATTTCTGCATTAAATTACAGACTTGCCTGTGAAGTTAAAGGGTGCAGTGACGGTATTATAGACAAAATTGAAGATGAAAATGGGGTCAAAAACACACTAATAATTTCACCTCCCGGAGCAGGAAAAACAACAATGCTTCGTGACATTGTACGTCAGCTTTCATACAAGTCATATAATGTAAGCGTTGTTGATGAAAGATGTGAGATAGCTGCTATGAATGAGGGTAAAAGCAGTTTTGATTTGGGTTTTTCGACAGATGTAATGGAGGGAGTGGACAAGGCAGAGGGAATGCTTATGGTGTTAAGGTCTATGAGCCCTGATGTAATAGTAACTGATGAAATAGGAAAAAGCGAAGATGTTGATGCAATAGAAAAAATAACAAACAGCGGTGCAGCTGTGATAGCCACTATACACGGACGAAGTATTGATATGGTCAAAAGACGTCCTGATTTAAAGAGAATGCTTTCGTTTTTTGATGTTGTCATAACACTAAGCAGGAGAAAAGGTGTTGGTACCGTTGAGGAGGTTTTAGAGCAGTGGTGAATATAATAGGTGCAATGCTTACAGGTATTGCATGTGGATATTTGGGGCTAAAAAAGTGTGTGGATATGAAAAAACGTGTTAAAAGTCTTGAAGATATTACATCTTCCCTTGAGATGCTCGAAGGCGAAATATCTTTTTCACAAAACAAACTTGCAAAGGCTTTTTCAAATTCTGACAGAAACGGACTATTTAAAGATGTATCA
>CALXQE010000060.1 GCA_944390495.1 uncultured Clostridia bacterium | reverse complement strand
TATATGTTGCTGTATTTAACGTAGGTGACAGCGAAATCACATCACAAATGCCGCTTTCATTTGTTTCGGTAGAATACGATGTAAAAGGTGTTGAACTTTGGACAAATAAAGATGTAAATACAGATGATAACTGCCTTATATCAACTGTTTCTCCACACGGAGTATGTATTTACAAATTAGAACAAAAATAAGAATTTAATCGATTTTTTTGCATAACATATTTACTGAGGTGAATATGTTATGTGGAAAAAAATAAAACCCTATATAATTTCAATTGCAATAGCACTGCTTGTGGGAGGACTTTCAGCACTATTGACAAAAAGCGGTATGGAGGAATATCAAAAGGTAAATCAGCCTCCCCTTTCTCCGCCCATGGTCGTGTTTCCTATTGTGTGGACTATTTTATTTACTCTTATGGGCATTTCAAGTGCAATTATATATGAAAAAGGAAAATATGACGATGCCGAAATCAGCAGTGCAATACGAATTTACGGATTAAATCTTATTGTTAATTTTTTCTGGAGCATAATATTCTTTAACTTGGGTGCTTATTTATTTGCATTTATATGGCTACTGCTTTTACTGGTAATAATCATTTTAATGATTGTAGAATTTTATAAAATAAGTAAAATAGCCGCACTTATTCAAATTCCTTATCTTTTATGGGTAGCCTTTGCAGGATACCTTAACTTTATGATTTACTTGCTCAATAAATAGACAAAACGTGTGTTGAGGTTTCTCAACACACGTTTTTACATATTAAAACGGTATCCCACACCCCATATAGTTTCAATATATTTTTCAGTTTCAGTATTAATCTTTTCCCTAACTCTTTGAATGTGTACTGTGACAGTTGATACATCACCAATGGCGTCCATACCCCAAATCCTATCAAAAAGTTTTTCCTTTGAAAATGTACGATTTGGATTTTCTGCTAAAAATACAAGCAGGTCATATTCCTTTGCTGTAAGCTGTATTTCCTTACCGCCCACCGTTACCTTATGTGCATCTGTATCTATTACAAGACTGCCTGCACTTATTAAACTACTTTTACTTACTCTTGTAAGTATACCGAATCTTTCGATATGTGCCTTTACCCTTGCCACAAGCTCGTTTGGTGAAAACGGTTTTGTCATATAATCATCGGCACCAAGTCCCAAACCTCTTATTTTGTCTATATCACTATTTCTTGCTGATAAGAAAATTACAGGTATCTGTTTTTTCTTTCTAAGCTCTGTTATCACTTCAAAACCGTCCATACCAGGCAGCATTATATCTATTATAATAAGGTCAAAATTTTCATTTAATGCCTTTTCAAGACCGGTCGTACCCCTTGCGGCAATTTCACACTCAAAACCGTTTATTTCAAGGTAATCACGTTCAAGCTCCGCAATACTTGTATCATCTTCTATAATTAAAACTCTGCTCATTTATATCTCCTTATTTACAAGCGGTAAATATACAACGGCAGTTGTACCTTTACCCACTCCGTCACTTTTAAGCCACATTCTTCCGCCGTGCTTTTCAACAATCTGTTTTGCAATTCCAAGTCCAAGACCACTTCCTTTTATGCTCCTTGACGTGTCAACACGGTAAAAACTTTCAAATACATTATTAATTTTTTCGCTGTCAATACCTATACCGTTATCCGTCACATATATATATACTCCGCCATCTGCTGTAATGGAACTGATACTAATTTCGGGATTTTTTTCGCCTCTGTACTTTACCGCATTATCAACTATATTTGAAAATACTCGGCTGATTTTCTCGTAATCTATTTTTACCAACGCACAATTTTTTCCGATATTTTCTTCAAGTCGTATTCCTTTTTCCTCAATATCGAGTCTGTAATCCTCAATAAAATTACGCAAAAACTCATTAATGTCACCAAATTCAAACTCAAATGTAAGTCTTGACAACTCAAGTTTTGAAAACATAGATAAATTATTAACCATATCGTCAATGGTTTTTGCCTTTGCACTTATTGTATCAAGGTACCTGTTCATTTTTTCAGGTGTATCGGCAATACCGTCACGAATACCGTCAATATATCCTCTTATTGACGTTACAGGGGTTTTAATATCATGTGATATATTTGCCAAAAGCATACTTCGCTCTGACTGCATATATTTTTCCTGTTCTTTCGCACGCTTTAATTCACATCTCATACCGTCAAAACTGCTGCAAAGCTTATCCACCTCGTCATAATCGCTGCCCATAACCTCAAAATCTAAATTACCGTTCTTTATACTGTCTGCTGCTTTGGCAAGTTCCTTTATCGGTTTTTCAATACTTCGTGTCATAAAATATGCTGTAACTGAAATAGTTACAATAAGTATAAAAATACATATCACTGACCAAATAAGCATATATACGATTGCCTCAGGATTACCGTCAAAAAATTCTCCAAGTGCCTTTGAAAATACATAAGGGTCAAGCAGTGATGCACGGCTTATATTAAGTTCCTCCACAGGGAATTTCATAATAAAAATAATAAGAAAACATACAGAAATAACACCTATAAGAAGTATAGGTGTTATAAGCATTATTATATTGTAAAATGCGAATTTGTTTCTAATCTTCATTTAACAGTCCTTTCTGTCAAACATTATATACGATAATGTATATAAAATCAAGATTGAACCGAATAAAATACCTGTTTTTGCCATTAATGCACCAAAGGGCAATGATGTACCAAGCCAAATTTTATGCCACTGTGAGTAGGCTGTAAATATCATCTGACCGATAGGTGAAACATAATAATTTATGTATTTAAACAATACATATACTGCAATACATAAAAGCATAGAAAGTGTCGGACTTTTTGATATCATATTTATAAACACAGCCAAAACGGCAATTCCAAGTATCGGAATCATATCCACAAGATAAATAGCAAGACTGTGAGGAATGTTTGAAAATCCTCTGCCTGAAATCATCTGCATTATTGCACTTACTAAAAACATTAAAAATGTTACAATACAGCCAAGTACAAATGCTGCTACGGTTTTTGACAAAAGTACCTTAAACCTTGAAACAGGTCTTAAAAGTGATGCCTTAAAGCTGTCCTCCTGCATTTCACCCGTAAATAAATCAGTCACCGCCATAAAAACAATAAGCGGTACAAGAATATCAACCGTAAATCCGAGCATTGACACAACCAAATTACTCTTTAACGTAATTTGACCCTCTGACAGTTTTGCCACAAGAATGTCACCGCCTAAACGGAGGAAACATACAAACGCACCTATTATTGTCAGAACAAAATATTTCTTTTTTAGCAAAAGTTTATGCAGTTCATTTTTTGTTGCAGATAAAAAAACGTTCATATCATTATTCCTCCCCTTTTATCCTTTACTACACTGAGGAAATATTCCTCCATAGACGCATGACGCTTTAAAATATCGTCCGTTTCACCTTGGGAAATCAACTCGCCCTCATACATAACAGCAACCTTATTACAGGTTTTTTCAATTTCTCCTGCCATATGACTTGAAATAAGAAACGTTACATTTTTTTCGCTGTTTAAACGCTTTATGATTTCCCTTGTTTCAACAACGCCTTCAATATCAAGACCGTTTACAGGCTCATCTAAAATAATAAGTTTAGGGTCGGTAACGAATGCAATCGCAAGACCGAGTCTTTGTTTCATACCAAGTGAAAACTTACCTGCCTTATCATTTTTATATTGCAAAAGATGTACTGCATCAAGCACCGTTTCAATACGTTCCTTTGAAACACCGCCGTAAACAGATGCGTGCATACTTACATTCTGATAGGCTGTTAAATCCTTGTAAAGTGCAGGTGATTCGATTAATGCACCTGTATTTTGCATTATCTTTTCAAAGTCATTATGCAAATCCATACCGAATACCTTTATCTCTCCCGAAAAGTTTACAAGATTTAATACAGCTTTCATAGCAGTGGTCTTGCCCGACCCGTTAGGGCCGAGCAGACCGAGAATATCTCCCTCTTTAACAGTAAGGGATATATTTCTTATTCCTCTGTCATTTTTGTAAAGCTTAGTTACGTTATTAAGTTCGATTACATTCATTGCCGTCATCCCCCGTTAGTTATTATTCTGTTTCTATCTCTACTGTTTCCTCTGCCGGTTCGTATCTTTCATAATTCGGAAGTGTGCTTGGGTCTACTGTTTCAGGTACTGTACTGCCGTAATCAGACATTGAAAGTGACATACTTACTGTCGCTTCGTGACCTTCGCCTGCCATAACACCCGTTGCAACTCCGTCTATCAGTCTGCCTTCATTATCAACTGTGAATTTAAGTGATGCACTCTTAGCAACAGGCTCTGTTCCAAGTTTCATCATTGGATCACCACTGTCATAAGTGCCCACTGATGAAAACATTGCAGAAAGACCTGCGTTTACAAGTTCAGGAATTTGAATTGCATCAAGGTTGATTTCATAGGTTGTGCTGTTATCATCGCTTGCTGTCATAACCACGTTATTTTTAAGGTCACCCACAAGTGTATCACCTAAAAGTTCAACAAAACGTACAATCTTCTGATTTGTTTCCTTTTCATTATCATCGGCAGTACCCATCATGTCAAAGTTTCCGTAAAATCCGTATGACGTATATCCTTCACTGTATTCGGTACCGTCTGCTGATTTTGTATATATTATGCGTTCGTTTTCGTTAGCCCAAGTATTATACTGCTGTTCTCCACTGCTGTAATAATCCGATGAAATTTCTTTTCTGCTCATAGTTTTACTTGCTCTGTCATACATTTCGGTTGTTTCTGCTTTTGCAATATTTTCACCGTCAACGTCATAGCTAAATGTCACATTTGCAGTATAGTTTTCATTGTTTAAAAGTCCCTTAAATGCTGTTTTTCCTACCTCGTATCCATTTGATGTACTGTAATTTGCAAATGCCGCTCCTGCAAGAACCGTAACGCCAACCACCATAGCCACAGCTGCTGCTGTTCTTTTTTTCATTGTCTTCATAATAATTACTTCCTTTCTCCTATATTTTGGTATACCAAATTTTTATCAAGCAAGCTTCCCTTGCTATACTTATATTCTAACTTCTCTTTATAAACATTATATAATACAATTATAAAATATTTATAAACAAAAATAAATAAAATATAAATTATATCAAAAAAAACAGCACCGTTATAAAACGATGCTGCTATAAATCAATTATTTTACAGGATACTTCGCAATAAGTGCGTCGT
Organism: uncultured Clostridia bacterium; assembly: GCA_944390495.1. Classification (GTDB taxonomy): domain Bacteria; phylum Bacillota; class Clostridia; order UBA1381; family UBA1381; genus Hominilimicola. The sequence continues at coordinate 9,199 of CALXQE010000060.1, read as the reverse complement.
ATTCTGCCTGTGTTATCGGCATTACTGTACCATGACGGTACTTTGCATCAAATGTAAAATCTGTTGCCGATGTAAATTCACCCTTTGTTATATCTGATGTAACAAATGGTTTATAACCCTGACTCTTTGAATAGTAATCAAGAAGAAGACACCATTTATTTTCGCCGTTTAACTTATAAATAGTAGGTCCTTCATAACCTGTCACTGTATTTCCCGGTACACCATTAATCTTATATGTATCTACTTCTTTCCAGCCGTCACTTAATGATGTACTCTTCATCATTGTTACAGATGAATTAGTTTCATTCTTTGTAAATCTGTAATATATACCCTTATCGTTTATAATAGTTGTATCAATATTACTTATATCAACATCATCTATATAAACTTCAGGCTCTGAAAAATTCACAAAATCTTTTGTGTAGCTTTTGTAAATACGCTGTACTGTGTAATTATCATCTGATACTTTTGACGCCCAGAATACCATATATGAATCTGTTTCTGCATCATATACAGCCTCCGGAGCCCATGTACAGCCTGCGTTATCTGTAGCCACCTTAACTAAACTTGCCTCACTCCAGTTTACAAGGTCACTGCTCTCCCAAACAACTATATTTTTTGAACCGTTTGTCTGGCTGTAACCCCATTTATTGCTGCCCTGCGTTAAACCAAGGTTATAAATACTAAGATCCGTTGCAATTATAAAGAATTTGCCGTCCTCGCCTCTTAAAATATACGGGTCACGTACACCCTTTTCGCCTACATTACTTGTAAGAACAGGTGCACCGCCGTTTAAAGTCGTCCATGTATTTCCGTCCGTTGAAACAGAGAAGTAAATCTGCTCCTCATTTGCATTTGATTCAGTTCCTACAAAGTGTGCAAACAAGTACGCACTCATCTCCTACTCATCTGCTACCTTTATTGTCTTTGTCACGGTCTTTTTGACCTCCTCGCCGTTTTTAAGTGTACATGTGATTTTATATGTTCCGTTTGAAAGAGTGTCAAAACTTCCGCTTGCCGTATTTTTCTTAACTTCTCCCACCGTAGTATCTTCTGAATTTTTAAGCTCAACATACATATCATATACAACGTCTTCGTTGTATTCACTTGTATACTTTACTACACCATTTTCTGCATAAGCGGCAAATGTTCCTATAACCGCTGTTTTACCCGGCACTGTGGCATTAAACACTTTACTAAGTTCCACTCCGTTTACAGTAACTTTAGCTGTTAAAGTAACGTCCTTTGTTTCATCTGCCACTGTTACTGTACCGTCATTTGCTATTGCAGTTGCATCAGATGAAGTCCATGTTATAGGTGTACCGTCGGTTAGCTGCGGAGGCAAAGTAATATTTGAAGTTACATTTGATAGGTCTCCTAAATCCACGTCAGATAGCGGATTTGAAAGTGCTCCCTGCTTTATTACAAAGTCATCAATATATCCTGTTGCATATTCACCCGTTCCCCAGTTAGCCTTTCCTATATAAGCAACTGAATTTTTACCAAGCATATCTGAAATTGACACTGTTGATGTCTTTTTATCAGCAAGAACACCGTTTACATATACAGTCGTAGCTCCGCTTTCAACAGAAATAATAATATCATTCCATTCGTTCTGCTTAACTGCTCCTGCAATTTCCTCTGAACGTGCACCGCTGTTTTGATAACGCTCCGTATGGATAATTTCGTTTTCTGTCCTTATACCAAGGTAATTTTCGTTAAGGTAATCCTGTGCACTGTCATTCGGTGCGGCAAACAGAAGCCATGACGCTTTTGTATCTGTAGGCTTAACTTTAAATGATATTGTAAGTTCGTCTTGACCTGTTAAAAGGCTGTTACCGTTTGCATCTGTAAGTTTAATTACACTTGCACTTGTGCCATCAAACTGGACGCATTTCTTACCGTCTACTGTTACAAATGTCGGTGTACCCTCAGCCTTACCGTATGTTGATGAACTTGTAAGGTCTCCATTGTCAAAATTAAGGTTTATAAGTTCACCGTTTTCCGGAATTTTCGGTGGTTCCGTTGGTTCCGGAGTAGGTGTAGGTGCCGCCAATGCTTCACTATAAGTTATTATATCACCGTCAAAATTATCGTATGATACTGTTCTTTCAGCTGCTGAATTATAATTACCTGTAAGTTCTATTGCACCTAATGTAACACTGCCTGACAGATTTCCTGATACTATTGTATCTTCCATACCACCAGTTACAGCTACATTAACCGCACCTGTACCGTCAATTATAATTTCTACTGTCTTATTATATCCAACAGTATTTACGTAAGGCTGACCGCTTGCGTTCCAGCCGTTTGCGCCAACTTTACTTCCTGAACCAGGATTACTTCTTGACTGTGCAATAGTCGGAGAAGCAAGAACATTTTCGCCACCTATGCGAACTTGGTTAAGGTTATATCCGCCGCCTGTTATATATAGTGCAACAAGTTCATTTCCGTCAGCATCTTTAAGTGCAAATGTGTTATCCTTGCCGCCAGACTCCCAGCCTGAGAACATTGTAAATGTAAGTCTGAATTTATCTTTATTTGTAAGAGTTTTTGACTCTGTCATTTTTGATGTTGCGGTAGACTTTACAGGAGCAAAGACACTTCCAAATCTTTCAAGTCCTGATGCAAACACTACATTTCCGCCATCAGAAATAGATCCGTATGATGCACCGAAAATATTTTCATTGCTTTCAAAATTATCTGTAAACTCATCAATATCATAGATTACAGGATCATTTTCAGGTACATCTTCTGAAACTTCTCCGTCAATCAAAAATTCAGCAATATTTGCCATATTTTCTGTATTGGTATATCTATAATAACGATATGCCTTGTTGTTTGTAAGCTTATCACCGCTTATTGTTGTATATTCACCTGACGGAATAGCTGATGTTATTTTATATAAATCTGTCCAAGTAATACCGTCGTTTGATCCTTGAACTGTTCCTCCAACAGTTCTGTCGCTCATTCCGTTACCGCTTCTTGCAGCAAGCTTAATTTCATTTACTTTAAACGGTGTACCATAATCATACTGAACCCAACCGTTTTGTACGCCGTCATAGTATGTTGACAAATCACCATCGGCAACCTTTGTATAATCGGCACCATCGTCAGGTCTGCTTGAATCACTTCCCCATGAAGCTGTACCTGTAAGTGTGTACATAGGGATTTCAAAATCTCTTGAAGTTGTAAAATCTCCAATTTTTGCATAAATTGTTACATTGCCGCTTGCATGTGCTGTAACAATACCGTCCTGCGTTACAGTTGCAATACTGTCATCTGATGATGACCATTCCACCTGTGGATCAGGTATGTTTGTACGTACAGATAATGTTATAGATGAACCAAGGCTTATCTGATTTCCACCGCCTTTTATCATTGCATACTTATCTGATTTTCCAACCGAACTTACAGCTGCTGCCGCAGGCTCGTTACCATTCCATACCATAAGCTTCGGTGTACAAGCTGTAAAATCACCTGAAACATTTGCCGTGCTTTCATTCTTTGAAACATACTTCAAGTTATTATTACTGTCGTAAACAGCAAAATATTTATCGCAGTTTTCATATTCATCTGCAACAGTATAACTATATGAAAGTCCTGTTTCATCAGCAGTAAAGCTGTCAATAACTACCTGATTTTCAATTACAAAAGTTGTGATTGATTGTGCAGGAAGTGTATATGAAAGCTTTTTGTTTTCTACTTCTGTAATACCCAAATCTTTCCACTTTTCATCAACATTATTTGAACGTATGACTCTTGCACTGCTTCCTGTATGTTCAAATGCTGACATATCAAACACATAATTTACATCGCTTGATGATGAATTAAGTGCTACAATCTTTATATCACCTGTCTTTTTGTTATATGCGGCAAGTGTTTTATTTGATGATGCGATAATTGTATCACCAGGGTTAATATACTTTGTGAACTGACCAAAGAAATAGTACTTATTTGCAAGCTGCAATTTTTCTGTATCATGGTCAGCCATACCCAATCCCCAAAGTGAGCCTGTTACATCAAGTGAATTATTAGCTTCCGGTTTTGAACCGTCAGGAGCTGTAAAATCTGAGTCCTTATGAACATCAATTATATCCCATAATACCCATGCTGAAGGCTGCATTCCGTTCATATCAAGAATAATTCTTTCAGCCAAGCCAAAACCATTCCAGCCGCCGTCAACTTCACTCATCCATAAATCTTTACCTGCGTCAACAGCTGTTTGTTTTGCACCTGCACGGTTTGAACCGCTGTATGTATGAGTATCTATTCTGCCAAGAGCTTCCTTAGCCTCATCAGTAAGTTTTCCATAGTTAGTTACAGTTTTGTCAATGCTTGTTTCATCCATTCCGGCTACAAGTACGTCTGTAAGTCCCTCTGCGTCAAGTGCCTTTCTTGTTTCCACTATCATATTTGACTGACTTGTACCCGGATCATAGTGACAACCTTCTTGCTTTCCGCTACCCTCAAACCAATAATCTGTATCAGGCTCATTCATGGGCGAATAGCTCTGAAATTCAACTCCTTCTTCTTTAAAAAGAAGAGTTGCGTCTGCAATAAACTTTGCAAAATCATCATAGAAATCATCTTTAAGATTGTTTTCATTTGAATAATATTCTATTTCTCCTTTTGAATTTATTCTTTGTGAAGCAGTACCGCCGGATGAACAGCCTGAATTTGTCATAAAATAAGGAGGTGAATTTGAAAATCCTTCTACATACAAATCAGGATTTGCCTCAAGTGCTGCCTTTGCAATATTCAGCTGATTCTGGTCGTTTGTTATATCATATGTAATACTTTCCACACCTGTTCCGTCAGCTGTAAGAGTAAATGTATCCCATACTCCCGGTACCTTTGAGTCAGAGCGTGTCACGTGGTTATGAGTCGGGTCATCACCGCCGCCAAGATTATATCTTGCAATGTCAAGACCTAATCCCTCGTCAGAGAAAAATGCGTCTGCCGCCTGCCGTGTAAGAGATTCACTGTAACCCACTCTGTTTGCCCACCAGCAAAGTGATGTACCCCAGCCTTCAAACTCACCGTTATTAAATGGTGATGCTTCTGACGGGTCAAGTCTTACAACTGTTCCCGATGCAGCCTGTACGTTTGTCATTATACCCGTAACAGGTACCATAGACATAGCAACAACAGCTGCAGCAATCTTCTTTAATTTGTTTTTCATTGCTATCCTTCCTTTCTTATAATTACATTCTATATATTATTATATAAAATTCCCCAAAAAACAACTATAACATTTCTTAGCTGATTTTCACATTTCTTATACTTCTTTCCAATAAAATAGGTTTCTGTACTCGCTTGGAGTCATACCCCTGCTTCTTTTAAACAGTCTTGTAAAATGACTTTGAGATGAAAATGAATAGTATGCACTTATTTCCTGTATACTGTAATTAGAATATTTAAGCATGTTTTCGCACATATATAATCGCTCCTCCAATATATATTGCGTCAATGTTTTATTTTCAGTCTTTGAAAACAATGATGAAAGGTAATCCGGATTAACTCCGATTTCTTTTGCCATTTCTGACACTGTTATTTTGCTGTGTATATGTCTTGAAATATAATCCTTTGCAGTTCGTATTATGGGATTATATTTACTGTCACTACCGAGTTTTTGTACAAGTTTTGCATATTCAAGCTGTGCGGCATGTATAGCCTCTAAAACTTCATAACCATCATGTATATTATCTTCAATATTTCTTATAAATCCATCAGCCATTGAAAATGACAACTCCGCACTTACTCCGCCTCTAATTGCACTCCTTGAAGATAATGTTATAACACCAATAGCTATATTTTTAATATTACGCAAGTCGTCTTTAGCAAGTCTGCCTACACTTCCGCTGTACTCTTCTTCCCAACATATTTTAAGTGCATCAACATTTCCTGTCTGTATGCTGTTTTGTTCTCTAAGTTCCTGACTGTATGGATTATGAAGAGTTTGCTCCTCTTGTATATCAAAGACAATATTATTTGCATTTGCACTCACACTATCACTATTCTTCTTCATACCGACACCACCTAAATCAAGTTCTTTACTATAATTGTACCACATAATATTATTTTTTCAATAGCATAAAATAGAATCATTCTTTAGGCTGTTTATTATTATAAATTACTTTTTATATTGCCGTATGTGTAGGTGCTGAATTTATAAAGTATGTATTTCCGCTAAAAACTCATAGTAACGTGGACCGCAGTATCAGTAATGCAAAAAAACGTATAAAACATATTTTAAAAGAGGCTTGTATAATCGAAAAACAGCTGTTTGCTCAATATAAATTATGTATAGAAACAATACTTCCAGATTTTACAGAAATGAAAACCTTGATGTATCCTCTGTTCAGTAAATATACAGCTTTTGTGACGATGATTATTTTTCATATATAAAAAACAGTTCGGCATTACTACATCTCTATACAGAAAACGGTGTTTGTAAAATAATGAGTAGTATAAAATGAAAAAACACCTTAATTGATGATATTTTACCATCTTTTAAGGTGTTTTTATTATATTATTTTACACTTTTACTTACAGCCGCAGTTCTTTTTAATACCGTTTGCATATACGGTTTTGTGTTCAAGCTTTGACTGAAGTTTATCAAGTGCTTCACCGAAACAGAATGATACAAGTAAAAATATCTTAAAAAACGGCGTTATATAAATACGCCTTAAATGTTCCAAGTTATCTCTATATTGCCGTCGGCAATACGTATAACTTTAATCAATGTGTCAACAACAGATTGCTTATCTTCATAGCTGATACTATCCCAAGTTTCAACGTGGTTGGTTACTGTTTCTATATCTTTTGCATTTTGGTTATGGGTAAGTGATACTATTTCTTCTTGAAGATTTTTTCTCTCTGTATCTAACTGTTCAACCTTTTTGTTGATGTATTCCATTAAAACAGTATTTGCCCCGACCACTTTGGAAAGCAGATCGTCAATCTCTTTGTCTATTTCAGACAAACGTATTTTATTTTCATTGACTTTTGGCTTGCTTTTTTGTTCGGATTGATAAGTAAGCGTTTTGAATTCTGATAATTTTTCTCGAATCGCCTTTATAATATAATCTTCTAATACATCAGCATAAACTGTGCCGCCTGTACCTTGACAATTCGCTTTTTTTGTTGCGAGAGATGTCGCACATACAAAATATCTGTGCCATTTCGTATTTGCTTTCACAATCGTAAGACCATAACCGCATTTTCCGCATTTTACTTTGCCGACCAGCCATGAAGTTTTCGCTTTGCACGTTTGCGTTGATTGTCTGTTATTCAAGCAGCGCAAACGGCATTTTATCCAATCTTTTGAAGAAACAATCCCCTGATGAGGCGCCAGTACAATTTCCTTATCGGTTAAATCAAGCTGCTTTCTTGTTTTAGACTTATTCCCCTGATATAGATAACACGCATTATATCCGGTAAAATCCGAAACAGGATTTATAACATTTGCACCTTGACTAATAAAAAAGTCATACACATCTGCGTCTGCCATTACATATACAGGATTGCGAAGCATATCGCTGATTCTGCCTACGCTCCACATTCCACCTCGAAGATTTTTTATTCCATGTTCATTAAAGTATGCAATAATATCACCAAGTGAATGTTTACTGTCGGAATACATAGAATACATCAGCCTTATTTGTTCTGCTTCTTCTGGGACAGGAACGTATTTAGACGTTTTTATACCGTCTATTACGGTGCTTGTTTTTGAGAAACCATACGGAATGCGCCCTCCCATATAGAAACCCCGCTTACTCCGTGAGTAATAAGCATCGGCAACTCTTTTTTGTATTGTTTCGCGCTCAAGCTGTGCAAAGACAATACAGATATTCAGCATCGCCCGTCCGATAGGTGTTGACGTATCAAACCGCTCTGTTGACGAAACAAACTCGACATTGTATTGCCCAAATATGTCCATCATATTTGCAAAGTCTAAGATAGAACGGCTAATACGGTCTAACTTATAGACGATAACTCTTGAGACGTTGCCTTCCTTAATGTTGCTCATCATTTCTTCAAAACCGGGACGGTTAGTATTTTTGCCGCTGTATCCCTTATCTGAATATACTTTATACGGATTACCGCGTGTCTCATACTTGCAGTATTCAAGCTGACTTTCTACTGATATACTGTCCGCTTTGTCAATAGATTGTCGTGTATATATAGCGTCAAACATCGTATACCTCCATAACGATGTTATGATATGAGCCGCCCATATTACTCATATTATAACGCGCTATATCATAACTTTCAATGCCTAATTGCATACTTTTTGAAAACATCAAAAAGTTTTCTTTCTATTTCAGACTTTATTTCTTTATATTTATCTGAATGTTTAGGGCGAAAATTTGTGATTATAAAATTCATTTTATCTATAGATATTTTACTTGTATCAGTTAAATATGCCATATTGTCGTTCATTTGGATACCTCCTGTGAGAAAGAGATAATACATCTTATGAAAGACAGCAAGTACACTATTACAAATATAGTTACAGCAAATACAAACGGCGCCGGCTGCGCTCCACGGGCTTGCGCAATGTATTTCATACATTGTCGCAGGCACCCCTGCACGGTTCTCGTCCAGCCGCCCAATGCCGTGACGCGTTCAAGGCGGGAGTATCATTATACCGTCTGTGCGTCATGGCTTGCAGGCTGCCAATCCTGCAATTACGGTAAAATGGTTCTCGCTCGGTCTTAGGACAGATAAAAAGAAAGGGGGGTAATGATGAAACAAAAATCGTTTGTCCTGACGTCTCGGCGCATTTTCTGTAAAGCTCGGCACGGACGGAATGTGTTTGTTTGCCTATTCTGCGGAAAATCCGCTTTCTTTGTCAAAGAACAATCGGCATTTATCAGCCTGTAAAAACACATTTCTTAAAATGTGCTTTTACGGAATGATAACCAAGGCAGGGAGCACGGAAAGGGAAACGTGCTCCCGCCTCGGAATGTTATACCGGCAAGATTTTGAAATCTGCTACAATGCAGTAAATCAACCGTGCTTCCAGACGCAGGCGTATTTCCTCATCAACATAATAAACTTTGTTTCCACATTCGTCTGTAAGCGTTCTTGTCGCCAAACTGCGTATGTACCGCTGGTAGTGGTTTAATACAGCGCCTAAAGCCTGTCCGTCACCGCTTTTTGCGGCAAAAATAACCGATAAAGGCAGATT
>CALXQE010000059.1 GCA_944390495.1 uncultured Clostridia bacterium | reverse complement strand
CCAATGTTTACGCAGAATGCGTACTGCTTGCTATTTCACACAATATTGAAAAACTGCACAACAAGATCCAGCATGGAAAGACGGGAGCACACCTTCACTGTGAAGAAAAAGTAGCATAGAAGGAGCAGCATGGATAACCGGGAGCAGGGCCCCTGTATTTGTGCTGCTGTTTTTTATTTTAGAGTTGAAAATTGAAAGCATTTCATAATCTGCAAAAGAAAGGAGCTATCGCTCCGGCCAACCTGATCGGTCAACTGTGCGACAGCCCCATGGTATAAGTAAAACCGCTTGCAAGGCAGGCGGTTCGAATAGGTTAGTGTCGATGATGTGAAAAAGAAATCCATTTATTGTAAAATCAGTTTACCGACTCCTTGTGTTATGCAATACAGATTTTCTTTCGTTTCGCCTTTGATATTTTTATAAGCAGTTCATCCACCGAATCGGTATATCTGCTTTCACACTGTAATCTATTCTTGAGCTTTACTAAAGAGTGAAATAACAGGCGATATTCTTCTATACTCAAATACAAGTGATACTTCGGAGATTTCATATGTAAATTAGCTCCTTATTCACGATCTCCATAACGGCATTGCGAACAGCATTTATTCTGCCTACCCACATCATTTGGTCGGTGGCTTTCAACTTTTCAGAAATGCCTTGTTTTTCTGCCATTTGTTTTACTAACCGAGAAAACATCTCTTCTGCCTGTTCGTCGATGTCGGCAAGGTAGCTGTTTAGCTTTCCGCTCGTCATCAGGTTGTAATATTGCACCTTATGATATTGCTTCAGGTATCTTGCGTGCCGCTGTCCCCCACTAACAAATGGGCTGCTATGATTCCTCCTTTGGCAAGCTACCCACGGAAAATAGTGTTTCCAATAAGCTTATAATAGATTTCTCTTTCTTAGTCAAGACATATTATTTTGATTTATTTGTTGCACTTGACAAAATTCAATTTTTATGATATTATAATGGACAAATAATCCAATGTAGAGGAGACACTTATATGGACATTTTTCTTGGCAAAATTTCTCAGGACATTAAACAAAAAATTTATGAATGCATATTCCAAGCACTTTGTGAAGACCGTCAAGAAGCGGATGCATATATGGGACTTAAAACACATGTGTCCGGTCCCTTCCTGAACTGGGATTTGATATACCGAAACCTTATTAATGCTTTTGGCGATGATAATGTCAGCGTCAAGTGGTCTACAACAGTACGAGGAATGTGGACTGTATTATTGCTCTATGATGTAGAAAGTGGATTACTTATTTCTTTTATGAGGGATACTCGCCTTGAGGCAATTAAACATTTGAAAGCGGAAAAACAGCCGCAATATATTCGTTCGCTAATTGCCTTGAACGACGAACTTCAAGCTACCAATAAACAGCTCACACTTTCAAATGATGTAACAAGCTTTGAGTCGCAAAACAGAACTGAGTTGATGAAAGTTCTTGACAACTTGTGTTCAGGTTTTGATTGCCCAATAGAGCATCACGAACTTCATCATGCTCTTGTTTGTTTTTCGAGCAAGTACGGAACATTGAGTTCTCTTCAAGCTTATATTTTAGATTGCGATTTGGATATTGTAGAACAACAGAACTGGCTTGATATGGCTAAGCCTGTGATGAGTAATGAAATTGAGACTGCTGAGCAGGAGCATAACAAATCAACAATCACTCTGAAATCGAAAGCTACTGATCGTTTGAAAGAAAAAGGATTGGTTGCCTTAAAGGAAAAGGAAAAAGAAAAACAAGCATAATCCCCCATTTTGAAAGCGAGCGTAATAATTATGAAATTATTTAATGGTAATCGGCTGAAATCAGCACGTCAATATAGAGGGCTTACAGTTGAGGAATTGGCACAAAAAATCAATGTAAGCAAGCAGACCATATCACAATATGAAACTGGAAAGATTGAAAATGTTCCTTTTGATAAAATACTTTCTATTTCAAATGTTCTGAATTTCCCATATAAATACTTTGCGCAGGAAAATCGTTTGAAGCTTCAAACAGGAGCAACCTATTTCCGTTCTCTTATGAAAACAAGTAAGAAGTACCGACTGGCACAAGAAATTAAGATGGAGCACATTGCTGCTATCTATTCCTTCTTGAATGAATATGTTACATTTCCTGAACTTAATTTGCCAGATTTGAGCGAAGAAACTCTTTCACCAACCGAAGTTGCAAAAGTATTGCGAGAATACTGGAAACTTGGAGAAAAGCCGATAGAAAATCTTATGCGTACTGTGGAGCAAAACGGAATTGTTGTTACTACTTTCGCTACTGATACTGATGATATTGACGCATTTAGTCAATATGTCGATGTGAATGGGACAGATGTCTATCTGATCGCTCTTTCCAGTAACAAAGAGTCTGCTTCTCGAATTAATTTTGATATTGCGCATGAGTTGGGACATATTCTTTTGCATGAATGGAGTGAAGATGAAGAAGTTCTCACGCGTGAGGAATTTAAGGCAAAGGAGAAGGAAGCGAATGAATTTGCTGCAGCTTTCTTGATGCCCGAAACATCGTTTGCAGCTGATGTCGAGTTGGAGCCACAAAACTTAGACTATTACAAACAGATTAAGCGCAAATGGAAAGTGTCTATTGCCGAAATGCTTTACAGAAGTTGCGATCTTGGCATTATCACTCAAGGTCAATACCAGTATATGATGCGTATAATGCAAAACAAGGGATGGCGGAAATCAGAGCCACTTGATAATACAATGAAAGCGGCAAAACCGGCATTGTTTTCAGATGCCGTTGATCTTCTTCTTGACAATAAAGTTTTTACACAAAAAGAATTCGTTGACGAATTAAGCGAAATGGGACTTGCTATGAATCCGAGTGAATTGGAAGTTTTACTCAATCTGTCAAAAGGAACACTATCTGTTCAAAATACGGAACCTGTGAAAATGGTGATGCTTAAGCCAAAGGAGTGATAAATAATGCTGATTGATGAAATTGTGGATTTTTGCGATAATGAATACTCGTCTTATGAGTGTACAGTATGTCATAAGCATCATTTATGCCAGCAGGATTGTAAAAATTGTCTTGATGATTTGCATTATCACAAGAACAGAATAAGGACTGATTATAGTTGTGAGCATTTGTTAGACTATTATGTATGTAGATATTCGTATAAATACTGCTCTGAAATTATTTATGCTCTTGAATGTGTAGATTTAAGTCGATATCCATACTTCAATATTCTTTCATTAGGATGCGGTGGAGCTCCAGATCTAATGGCCTTTGATTATTTTGATTTACCGAAAGCAATAAAATATAAAGGCTTTGATATAAATGAAAGTTGGGAAAAAATTCATAATTGCATAGAAGAAAAGAGTAATGCAGAATCAGTTGAATTTTATCGCGGATACGATGTCCTCGACTTTTTTGACAGAGAAACAATTGAAAAATGCAATGTTATTGTTGTTGAATATCTCATCTCTTTCTTTTATTCGATTATTGGTCAAGTAGGATTAGTAGAGTGGTTTGATAAATTGGCACAGCAAGTTGTTTCTTATAAACCATCTGATTCACCAATGCTAATAATCATTAATGATGCTGATAGTATTCATATTGGCAGGGACAACTTTCCATTATTACGCAACTCAATTGAAGCACAAGATCTTACAATAATCAATGAGTATCGTAGACATTTTAAAGAAAATGGGTACTTCCCGTGCTCTAAAAGATACCTATCAAATGTAAATAAATTTATTCTTCCTGATAGAATAAAAACATTATATAAGCCAGCAATAAAATGTGAAAGCGTACAATTAATATTGGAGGTGAAATAGATGATTATAAGTGCCAGCCGACGAACAGATATTCCAACATATTATTCGGAGTGGTTTTTTAACAGACTTAAAGATGGGTTTGTTTATGTAAGAAACCCTATGAATATCCATCAGATAAGTAAAATACCACTTTCTCCCGATGTAGTTGACGGGATAGTTTTTTGGACAAAGAATCCCACACCAATGTTAAATAGATTGGATGAACTCAACCAATATATTTACTATTTTCAATTTACTCTGAATTCATATAGTGTGGATGTTGAGCCAAATATTCCGTCAAAAAACAATATAGTAATTCCGACTTTTCAAAAACTATCCCAAAAAATCGGGAAGGACAAAGTAGTGTGGAGATACGATCCGATTTTTTTCAATCAAAAATATACATTGGATTACCATGTAAAATATTTCAGAATGCTCGCTGATAAGCTTGCCGGATATACAGAAAAATGCACGATCAGTTTTATTGACTTATATAGAAATACGCAAAGAAATATTTCGCCTCTTAACATCCAAGTTCCGACAGAAATCCAAATCGAACAACTTGTAACACAGTTCTCTGAAATTGCTGCACAATATGGGATTTACATCGATACCTGTGCAGAAAAAATTGACCTTGATAAATTCGGAATCAAGCATGCCCATTGTATTGATAAAGATCGTCTAGAACGAATCGGGCAATATACACTTGATATTGATAAGGACAAAAATCAACGCACTGAGTGTGGATGTTTTGCAAGCATCGATATAGGAACATATAACACCTGCAAAAATGGATGCTTGTATTGTTATGCCAATTTCAGTCAAAAGACAGTATGCAATAACTTTGGACTTCACGATCCAACATCTCCGCTACTATTTGGTGCAATTGGAGACGATGATGTTATAAAGGAGAGAGAAGTACATTCATGCCGAAATTGTCAAATGAATTTGTTTTAATATTAATGGAACTGCGAGATTTAATTATTTAGCAAAAAATATAGTCCACATAGACTTATATCTAATAATCAATCAAGTTAAACAAATCACACGGAAATTTATATGGTGAGTGAAAATGCTCTGCTGAGTAATAAAGACACATATGTGTCAAATACAGTTTCTGGTCGCACGATTGACAATTCACGTATTTTGAAGCCAAATAATATAATACATACGGTCAATGGTACTTGTTGTGGATAACCATAATAAAAATATAAGTAAAATGAAGCGCCCACAGGTTCGTTTTGAATCTGTGGGCTGCGTCTTAAGAATATATTAACTCTGCATTCACAATCTCCATAGCGGCATTTCGGATATTGTTCATTTTCCCGACCCACGCCATTTGATCAGTGGCTTTAAGATTCTCAGCGGTACCTTGCTTATCAGCCATATCTTTAACCAGCCGTGAAAACATTTCTTCCGCTTGTTCGTCAATGTCGGCAAGATAGGCATTTAATTTGCCTGAAGTTAAATAATTATAATAGATGACTTTGTGGTACTGTTTTAAGTACCGTGCGTGTTGTTGTCCCCAAATGCCGATAGATTTCTGTGCTTCTTCGGTAAGTGTCAAGTTTGGAAGCAGATAATCTCCAACCTGAGTATATGTACCACCCACCTGTTCAAATAATGATTTTTCTATAGTGTTTTCCTCCTGTGTTTTATTGTGTTTTCATTTTACAGAAAATCAGGAAACAACACCAATGTGCCGATTTTGGAGTATAGCAAAACACCGCCTTAGAACTTAATCTAAAGCGGTGTTTTCTGTTTGTATCAGAGTGAACATTTAACGGCGAAGCCGCCTGCAAAAAAGTAGGTGCTCGTCCAATACCCGATTGGTGGAGCATAGGGGGCTCGAACCCCTGACCTCTTGACTGCCAGTCAAACGCGCTCCCAGCTGCGCTAATGCCCCATAACAAATGAGATTATATCATAATGTCCTTGACTGTGCAAGCACTATTT
>CALXQE010000058.1 GCA_944390495.1 uncultured Clostridia bacterium | reverse complement strand
TTATGAATTGCCGCTTAATGAAATTATATATGACTTCTTTGACGCACTAAAATCACGTACAAAGGGATATGCTTCATTCGACTATGAACTTTGTGGATATAATCGCTCAAATCTTGTTAAGCTTGATATACTTTTAAATGGTGAGATGGTTGATGCACTTTCGTTTATAGTTCATAAAGATAATGCGTATTCAAGAGGAAGAAAAATGGCTGAAAAATTAAAAGAGGCTATTCCAAGACAACTTTTTGAAGTACCTATACAGGCAGCAATAGGTTCAAAAATTATTGCAAGAGAAACTGTACGTGCAATGCGTAAGGACGTACTGGCTAAATGTTATGGTGGTGATATTACCCGTAAAAAGAAACTTCTTGAAAAGCAGAAAGAGGGTAAAAAACGTATGCGTCAGGTAGGCAGTGTTGAAGTGCCACAGGAGGCATTTATGTCTGTATTAAAACTTGACTGATTGTTTTTAGGGTGTGTTTTTATACCACACCCTAAAAAATAAATTTTTTAAAAAAGTCTTGACATTTTATGATAAGTGGTGTATAATAATCAAGTAGTCAAGTTTGATGGCCCGGTAGTTCAGTTGGTTAGAACGCCAGCCTGTCACGCTGGAGGTCGTGAGTTCGAGCCTCATCCGGGTCGCCAAAGCCTGTGCATTGCACAGGCTTTTTTGTTATCTTTGGAAAAGTTTTATTTTTTGAAATTCTGTGGTATGTGTATTTGTTGCATAAAGTTTAATCTTTATATTTATAATTAATTATTTATTTTGTCAAAAAAATATTGAAAATAAATTATTTTTATGATATATTATGTGTATGATAGGAAATATAGTATATTTATAACAATATATAAATATTTTTGTATACGGAATATAATTAATAATTTTATATAAAGAAAGGAAGAGTAATATGGAAGAAAGTAATTGTGATAATAACAGAGAATGTCCATGTACATATAACTGCCCAAGACATGGTAAATGCTGTGAATGTGTAGCACATCATCGTGATAATAACGAAGGTGTACCGGGATGTTTCTTTTCGAAAGAAGCTGAAGCTACATATGATAGAAGCATAGAGGCATTAGCAAGAGATTATGGAATTAATATTGTTAACGAATGTCAAGAGGAAAAACAAGATGATGACATTTCAGAATCAAATATGCCAAAGTTTACAGGTCTTTCGCATGTCTGTATATTTGTAGATGATATGATGGAAGCAACAAATTATTATAAGAAATTGCTTGGAGCAGTACCGGATCATTATTTGCAGCATTGGAGAAATGAAGGCTTTTTTAAGGCTGGAGGTTTTATAGATGAAGCATCAGACGGTGATGTATCTATTGCGTTTTTAAATGTACCTGGTACAAAATTGACATTGGAACTTATGCAGTATCATTATCCAAAGGGAAGAAAAGAACCGATAATTTTTGCTGCAAATGATGTCAGCGGGGCAAGGCATGTAGCACTCAAGATTACAAATATTGAGGAGGCTTTTGAACATATAAAAAACATGCCTGATACAAGACTTATTAATGATACGGATGATTATAAAGTATTTATGATAAGTGAGACAAAACCCGATGAAGTTCATTTCTTTGATCAAAATAAAGATGAAATTGATAGCAGAAATGAAGAAACTGCAAAAATTTTAAGTGGTGTAAAATATTTTTATTTTATAGATAAGTATGGTCTTCAATGGGAGTTTGAACAAGGACATACAGATATAGGAGATTAATTTAAGAAGAGTGGGTGTATTGTTTGTGAAAAAATTATTTATATTGTTTTTAACCTCAATAATAGTACTTTCAGCGGCTGGATGCACAAATTCATCAGATGTTGAAAATACAACGTCACCGGTTTCAGGGAAAAAAGTTGCATATATTATGCAGATGTCATCATCTGATATTTTTCAGACGTGGTCGCAATCGGCACAGAAAACGGCAGAAGCGTTGGGCATGGAGTATGAAGCATTTTTCTGCGAAGGTTCAGATGACGTATGGAAAGATACAGTTTCAAAATGTGCTGCTGAGGGTTATGACGGTTTGCTTTTAAGTCATGGAGGAAAGGATTATTCATATACATTTTTAACTGATTTGAAAAATCAGTATCCTGATTTGAAAATTGTAACATTTGACACTCTTTTTGAAGATAGTAATGGTGAAACTCAAAAAATAGAAGGAGTTACACAATTTTTTCAACAAGATGCTAATCTTACAGAACTTCTGTTAGACTATGTATGCAATGATTTGTATCCTGAAAAGGTGGCGTCATCAGAACCTGTAAATATATTAAAGGTTTGGGTAGGACCGGGATTTTTATCTCCGTTTGACCGTCGTCAGGAGGGGTATGCTAAGTATGAGGAGCAGGGGCTTATAAGAACGGTTGATACTATTGCTCCATCAGATTTCAGTAACGCAGAGTCATCAATAGCAGAAATAACAACAGATGCTTTAGAAAAATACAGTGAAGAGGAAATCGATGCAATATGGTGTTGTTATGATTTGTACGCAAACGGTGTATATACGGCATTGACACAAGGTGGATATGATATACCAATGGTAAGTGTTGATATATGTAATGCGGATATTGAAAAAATGAAAAGTGAAAATTCTCCGTGGAAAGCATGTGCAACAACTAATTGGAAATATAACGGTGAATTTGGAATACGTGTTTTAGCATTAGAAATGACGGGTGAATATGATAAAATTATAGATCCTATAACAGGTGAAATAAATGATTGGCTCGAAATACCGGGTAGTATAGTAACGCAGGACATGGTTTTGGGTAAAGAAGTTGATGTAACTAATCTTGATACTGTTGCAGGAAAAGAATATAGTGATAATTCATGGATGCCTACAACCGATTGGATGCAAAATTTATTGAATTAAAATGTGGTATAAATTTTGTTGCTAAATTTAAAGAACAGAACTTGTTTTATAACAGGTTCTGTTTTTTTGATAGAATCAAATAATATTTATTGAAAAAGTTAACAAAAGGGGTTGATTTCTTTTGGTTATTATGATACAATTAAAAAATTTGACTTTTAAATTAAAAAGTGATATAATATATGATGTAGTTAGTTTATTTGGTTTAGAAAGGCGGGAAATATGATGTTTAATGTCGGCGATAAGGTTGTACACCCATTACATGGGGCAGGTACAATAGAAGAGATTAAAGAAATGGAAATTGTCGGCAAAAAACGGAAATATTTTGTTGTGAGGTTTACAATAGGTAATATGGTTACCCACATACCAGTTGAAAATTGCGAAAATATAGGAATCAGACCTATTATTGATAAACAGGAAGCAAAAAAAGTTTTGCAAAGTTTCAGAGATGCGGATGTTGAAGACGATGCAAATTGGAACAAGCGTCAAAGAGATAACCTTGTTAAAGTCAGATCAGGAGATATTTATCAGGTTTCGGCAGTGCTAAAGGAACTTATGTACAGAGAAAAGATAAAGGGACTTTCAACGAGTGAAAGAAAGACATTATGCAGTGCTAAACAGATAGTAGTAAGTGAACTGGTTCTTTCCGAAGTAGCGGATATAAGTGATATTGAAAGTATAATGAATGATACAGTAGAAGCATTGGTATAGTAAATAGCACATTTCATTATTGGAATGTGCTGAGTTTATGTATGGAGGAATTATGAAGATTACAGCAGTAATTGTTGCAGGTGGAAAAGGCACGAGAATGGGTGCTAATAAAAATAAGGTTTTTCTCGAATTAGCAGGTAAAGAAGTCATATTTCATACTATGTATGCCTTTGAACGAAATGATAGAATTGATGAAATAGTTATGGTAACCGGAAAAAATGATATTACTCAGTGTGAAGATATTATAAAGAGGTATGGATTTTATAAAATTAAATCAGTGATAGAAGGAGGCAAAACACGACAGAAGTCTGTTTTAAACGGGCTTAAGGTGGCTGACGGAGATATTGTTTTGATACATGATGGCGCAAGGGCTTTGGTAAATGACGAAGAAATAGATAGCGTAATAGATGACTGCATCGAATTTGGAGCGGCAGCTGCTGGTGTGCCATGTAAAGATACACTTAAAAGTATAGATGATGATGGATTTATACAATCTACAGTGGATCGTGATAAAACGTATATGATTCAAACGCCTCAGGCATTTAAGAGAGAAACAATTTTAAAGATGCACCAAATAGCGGAGTCTGATAATTTCACTGCAACTGACGATTGTATGATTGCAGAGCGTTATGGACTGAAAATTAAAATCAGTGAGGGTAGTTATGATAATATAAAACTTACTACCCCAGAGGATATGATAATAGGTGAAAGAATTTTGAGAAAGCGAGTGAAGATAAATGAGGATAGGGCAGGGATATGATGTTCACAGGCTTATAGAAGGGCGTGACTGCATTATATGCGGAGTTAAAATACCGTATGAAAAAGGTCTTTTAGGACACAGCGATGCAGATGTGGCTTTGCACGCTTTGTCAGATGCACTTTTAGGGGCAGCTGCACTTGGTGATATTGGTAAACATTTTCCGGATACTGATGAACAATATAAAGGTGCTGACAGCCGTGTGCTGTTAAGAGAGATTGTAAAAAAGATTGAAGATAAAGGATATAAAATTGAAAATGTTGATATTACAATAATAGCACAAAAACCAAAGATGGCACCGTATATTGAGCAGATGCGTAAAAATGTTGCTGATGATTTGTGCATTAATATTGATGCTGTAAATGTTAAAGCAACAACAACAGAAAAGCTTGGATTTGAAGGCAGGGGAGAAGGTATCAGTTCAACTGCAGTTGTCCTTTTACAATAGGGGGTATTTTTTTGAATATTTATGATTTTGATGACACTATTTATGAAGGTGACAGTACTAAGGATTTTTACTTTTTCTGTTTAAAAAAATATCCTAAAATGCTTTGTACTGCCCCGGGGACGATATGGGCATTTTTGATGTATGTACTGGGTATAAAAACAAAGACACAATTTAAAGAAAAAATGTATAGGTTTTTGCGATATGTAAAAGACGTTGAGGGGACTTTAGAATCTTTCTGGGATAAGCACGAGCATAAGGTAAAGAAGTGGTATAAAAATACAAAAAAAGAAGATGATATTATTATTTCTGCTTCACCTGAATTTCTTTTAAAAGTTATATGTGAGAGAATAGGAATAAATCATCTAATTGCTTCAAAAGTTGACAAAAATACGGGAATATACACAGGAGAAAATTGCTGGGGAGAAGAAAAAGTTAAAAGGCTGTATAGTGAATACAGCGATGCTGTATGTGAAGAATTTTATTCTGATTCCTTGTCAGATACACCACTTGCAAAAATAGCTAAAACTTCGAAAATAGTTAAGGGTAATGAATTTATTGAATGGGAAGATTATAAGCCATCAAAATTTAAAATGTTTTTTACCAGAGAATTTATGTCGTTCTTGATTGTTGGAGGAATAAATACAATAAGTAATATTATTTTTTCAACGATATATTCAATATTTATTCCAAACACAACAATTGCATTTTTTCCCGGATATATAACATCTAATGTGGTATCATACCTACTTAACAGCAAACTGACATTCAATGAAAGATTAGGATTTATTAAATTTATAAAGTTCTTTATATCATATATTCCTAATTTTATAATACAAACGGTAATAGTTTGGTTATTTGATAATTTTATCCATGGACCAAGTATAATAGCTTATGCGTTAGCTGCAATTATAGGTGTGCCGGTAACTTTTGTATTTATGAAAATTTTTACTTTTAGAAAAGAAAAATAGCTATGTAGTAAAATATAAACTCCGCAGAATAGGATAGTTGGTATGAATCAACGAGGCTTCTTCAAGTTTTGTGTAAAGTCAAAATGGTGCAGAAAATTTAAATATTTGAGTGGACGGAATTTAATTCCGTCCGCTTTTACGTTATCAGAAAAATCAGCAATTGTCAATAGCTGATTCTATCAGCGAAGAATATCTCAAGCTGTGAGTATATTTCGCCCCAGTCGCGGCGGCGTACTGTCCACTTTTTCGCAATATCCATCATTGCCAGATACAGCATCTTAAACAGGCTGTCATCAGTCGGAAAAACGCCCTTGTTTTTCGTCCCCTTTCTCAGCTGGCGGTTAAATCCCTCTATGGTATTTGTGGTGTATATAAGCGTGCGAACCGCCTGCGGATACTTGAAATATGTGGATAAATGAACCCATTTGTCACACCAATTGTCAGCGATTTTTGGATATTTTTCTCCCCATATTTCATCAAAACGTTCCAATTCCTGCAATGCCGTATCTTCGTCAACTGCCGCGTAAACACGCTTTAAATCAGCCATAAGTGCCTTGATATCCTTGTATGACACATATTTTGTTGTATTGCGTATTTGATGGATTATGCATTGCTGAATTTCCGTTTTAGGAAACACTGCTTCAATAGCATTAGTAAAACCACTTAGTCCATCTATACAGGCAATCAAAATGTCATTAACACCACGATTCTTTAATCCGTTTAGAACAGAAAGCCACCCTTATGTCAAGCACATATCAAAAACTTTTTCAAGATTTTTTTCGTCAAAGAAGTTGTCGAATTTCCACTTGATTTCGATGTTATTCTCACCGTATACATATATGGCTTCAATAAGCTCTTTTACCATCTCATTTGTCAGTTTATCATATTCGTATATACGCTTCGCTTCCTGCTTTGCTTC
>CALXQE010000057.1 GCA_944390495.1 uncultured Clostridia bacterium | reverse complement strand
CCTCATCATAATAAAAATCCTCTTCATCATAATACTCGTCCTGTCTTCTATCTGCCTTTTCCGCATATTCCTGTTTTAACTGCGAGTACTTGTCTTTTGCTTCGGTTGATGCTCTTTTTAAAAATTTAGCGATTTCAGAAAATAGTGATACGTTTGTAATAAAACTTGCTAAAATAATCAATGTAATTGATAATATTATATACGATGCAACTTTTTGTACCATATTTTCCATAAACACCGATACACACGCACCTAATAATCCTCCACCTGTATGATTACTGTAACCATAATAAAAGGCATCATTAATATCGTTATATGTAGTTAAATTGACCAATGCACTTATATTTACAAGAGCCAAAAAGCCTAATACCATCTTTCCCCAAAACTTTTTTATATCTTTGTTTTTTATCATATATGCAGTACCAAAAGCAAGTGCAATAGGTACAAAATAACCACATACACCAAAAAGACCGCAAAATACAGTCGTAACTGCTCTGTTTATTATTCCTCCTTGCTGTGGCATATACATTAGTACAGCCAAAATTAAAGTAATAAACAACAGTGATAAAATGTATGTAGGTATATAATTCTTTTTATTTTTTCTTTTTGTCGTTTTTCTCTTAGTAGCCATATAGCCGCCTTCCTATGTTTATAATTAATCACCTTATATTATAGCACAATTCCCTCTAAAATTCCACCAATGTTATTAAACTGTAACATTACTCTCCGTTAAATTGTTTATAATTTCCGTTTCTGTTAAAATATTAATAATTTTTCCCTTACTGTTAAGAACATAAACAATCCCGTAATCCTTTGTATCTAATTTTTTTACTAATTTTTTGTAGTCAATCGGTTCTTTTACAGTCAAGTGACGTATCCTATCGCCCTTTTTCTTATTATGAAACATTAATTCTCGTACCAATTTTTCATCATATTTTTCCTGTTGCGTAAACACATTACCAAGTAACAATGCAGCAAATAAAAGCACGGAAAAATTTACCCTTGTTTTATAGAGAACAAAAATACCCGCCACAGCAAAAAGTAACGCACAAAGCATCGACAAGATTCCCATTATTATTTTCGTATTATCATAACCAAACTTAGATGTAAGTATTTTTTTTAAAATCATACCTCCGTCAAGGGGCATTGCCGGCAGCATATTCACTGCAAATAATGCTATATTATTTATATAAAACAGATATATCTCTTCTCTGGGATATTTTGTATAAACCAATAACGAAATCAACGAAAGAATAATATTTATAAGCGGTCCGCTGATATACAAAATCACATCATCAACCACTGAATATACCATTTTATTTTTTAATTTCAAATTTACTCCAAAAGGATACAGCGTTATGTGTGATACCCTTAAACCTATCCATAAAGCCGCAACAAGATGTGCTGTTTCATGTAATAACATTGCAGAATATACAATTAAAAAATACTTAATGTATCCCGAAAATAAACATATTATAGCAAGAATTACAGTTAATATATGTATTTTAAAGTATTTTGTAATACGTATCATGCAGACCACCCCTTGTCTATTATATGTTTTCACATAAAAAAACAGTACACTATCTTGTGTACTGAATAAAAGAAAAAGCCGGA
Source organism: uncultured Clostridia bacterium (assembly GCA_944390495.1). Classification (GTDB taxonomy): domain Bacteria; phylum Bacillota; class Clostridia; order UBA1381; family UBA1381; genus Hominilimicola. The sequence goes on along the minus strand of CALXQE010000057.1, from coordinate 10,612 downwards.
AAATTTTGTAACTTTCCGACTTCTTCTGGCACCCCCTGCGAGAATCGAACTCACAACTAACCCTTAGGAGGGGTTTATTATATCCATTTAACTAAAGGGGCATTATTAAAAATATTATCAGTGTACAAAAAAGACCGAAGATAACTTCGGTTCTTTTTTGGTGCCGATGACCGGGGTCGAACCGGTACGGGAATTGCTTCCCACGGGATTTTAAGTCCCGGGCGTCTGCCAGTTCCGCCACATCGGCATATTAACAACATATATAAGTATAGCACACTTAACCTATAAAGTCAAGCTTTTTATATAAAAAATTTATATTTAAAATAAATTCATACATTGACACAATTTAAAAAAAATAATATAATAAAAGGCAGAGTATTTTATACGATTTATATTGAAAGGTAAGAATAATGAAAAAAGCTGCATTTTACACACTTGGCTGTAAGGTCAATCAATACGAAACAGAGGCTATGACGGAACTTTTCTCCGATGCCGGATATGAAATATGCGATTTTAACGATCATGCAGATGTTTATGTTATAAATACATGTTCTGTAACAAATATGGGTGACAGAAAATCACGCCAAATTATACGAAGGGCAAAAAAAAATAATCCAAATGCTGTAATTGCTGTGACGGGCTGCTATGCCCAAACTGCTCCTGATGAAGTTTTAGGACTCGACGGTGTAAATATAGTTATAGGTAACAAAGACAGAAAAAATATTGTTTCACTTGTTGAAGAAATCACAAGTGAATCACATATAAATCACGTTTCTGATATAATGACAAATCACGAATTTGAAGAATTGCACATAAAAAAATATGACAACAGAACAAGAGCATTTATAAAAATACAGGAAGGTTGCAGTCAATTTTGTTCTTATTGTATAATTCCCTATGCAAGAGGCCCTGTAAGAAGCAGAAACTCTGATGAAATTATAAAAGAAATAGAAAAACTTTCAAAAAACGGTTTTAAAGAGTTTATTTTAGTTGGTATTCATGTTGCATCTTACGGCAAAGACCTTGAAGACACATCACTTGAAAAACTTATAAACCAGGTAGACAAAATTGACGGTGTCGAACGAATAAGACTTTCTTCGATCGAACCAATGACGCTTAATAAAGAATTTGTAGACAGTATTAAAAATGCAAAAAAACTTTGTCCGCATTTTCATATTTCACTGCAATCAGGCTGTGACGAAACATTAAAACGTATGAACAGAAAATATACAACTTCGGAATACAAGGAAATTGTCGATGGACTTCGCAAAGCATTTGACGATGTTGCAATTACTACTGATATTATGGTAGGATTTCCGGGAGAAACGGAAGAAGAATTTGAGAAAACAATACAATTTATTCGTGAAATAAATTTTTCAGATGCTCATGTATTCCAATATTCACCCAGGCGTGGTACACCTGCCGCAAGACGTACTGATCAAATCAGTCCTGAAATCAAAGAAAAAAGAAGCAAGATTGTAATACAAGAAACAAGAAAAACAAGAGACGCTTATTTAAAAAGCTTTTTAGGGAAAACCATGAAGGTATTATTTGAACAGCCGTCCTCTGATGGTCTTTATGAAGGAAAAACTGCTAACTATATTACCGTTCATGTTCCTTACTCTGAAAACCTAAATGACCAATTCAGAAGTGTTTTTCTTGATAGTTTAAAAGACGGTATTATTACAGGTCACATTGTTGACTGATATGATAGGAGATTTTATTGTGATTGAAAAATTTGATGGAATAAAAAATATGATTTCAAATACTCCTCTTCTTGAAATTTCTTTCAAATATAGAGGAGAAATAAGAAAAATTTATGCAAAAGCCGAATACTACAATTTAAGCGGTTCTATAAAAGATAGAGTTGCATACTATATCCTAAAAAAGGCATACGAACAGAACAAAATTCACGAAGGTGATATTATAGTTGAAGCCACCAGCGGTAATACAGGAATTGCTTTTTCCGCTATGGCTGCATATTTAGGTCATCCAATGGTTGTTTTTATGCCTGATTGGATGAGCCGTGAAAGAATCAAATTAATGGAAAGTTACGGTGCTGACGTTCGTCTTGTATCACGTGGTGCAGGTGGTTTTTTAGGTTCAATATCAATGTGTGAAGAAATGGCAAAACGAGATAATGTATTTCTTCCAGGACAGTTTTCAAATTATGATAATGTAGAAGCTCACATTAATGACACCGGTGCTGAAATATTACGCCAGCTTGAAAAAATTAATCTTACACCTGACGGTGTAGTTGCCGGAGTAGGTACAGGCGGAACAATAATGGGACTTTCAAAGGCTTTTAAGTCTGTAAATCCACATTGTAAATCCTTTCCTCTTGAACCTCTAAACTCCCCTACCCTTTCAACAGGATACAAAACAGGTAACCACAGAATACAAGGGATTTCAGACGAATTTATCCCAAGTATTGTATCTCTAAACGAACTTGATGATGTTGTAAGTGTAGATGACATTGATTCTATATTAATGGCAAAAAAGCTTTCAAAATCACTTGGAATTGGTGTTGGTATTTCATCAGGTGCAAACTTTATCGGTGCATTTATGGCACTCGAAAAAATTGGTATGGATAAATGTGTAGTGACAGTATTTGCAGACGACAATAAAAAGTATCTGTCTACTGACTACTCGCAGGATTTTGAAGAAAAGGACGAATACATTTCACCGCAAATAGAGCTTGTTGGTGTTAAATCATACAGATAAATTAAAAGGCAGGATATACCAATGGTAATCCCGCCTTTTAATCTGTCTAATTATACTAATCTCAAATAATCATTTGTAATTACATAGTCTGTCTTCCCTCAAGTGCTTTGATAAGTGTTATCTTATCTGCATATTCAAGGTCACTTCCAATTGGTATTCCATGTGCAATACGAGTTACTTTTACATCAAAAGGTGCTAAAAGCTTTGATATATACACCGCCGTTGCAGTACCGTTAACTGTTGGATTTGTTGCCATAATCACTTCTTTAATATTGCCGTCACTCAAACGTAGTAATAATTCGTTTATTTTAATATCATCTGGTGTTATACCATCCATAGGCGATAAACAACCGTGAAGAACATGATAAAGACCATCAAATTCCTTGGTAGCTTCAATAGCTGAAACGTCTTCAGGACTTTCCACAACACATATAACAGACTTATCACGCTTAGATGACGAGCATATTTTACATGGTGATTCATCCGTAAGATTTTGACATACCGGACAAAGTGTTATTTTTTCCTTTGCCTCCATAATGCAGCCCGACATAGCAGCTGCATCTTCTTTTGACATACGTTCAAGTATATGAAAAGCAATACGTTCTGCACTTTTTCTTCCAATACCGGGAAGCTGTTCAAACTTTTCTATAAGAGTCTCTATAACTGCTGCGTGCATGATTTAGAATAATCCAGGTATATTAATACCACCTGTTACAGCACTCATACCTTCAGCCATAATATCGTCAGCCTTTTTACTTGCATCATTAACTGCAACCATAACAAGATCTTCCAAAGTTTCAACATCATCAGGATCAACAGCTTCCGGATTAATTTTAAGAGAAAGAATTTCTTTCTTACCATTAGCTGTAACCGTTACAACACCGCCTCCAGCTGTTGCTTCAACAGTCTTGTCTTCAAGTTCTTCCTGTACTCTTTCCATTTCTGCCTGCATCTTTTGAGCTTGTTTTATAACATTGCTCATATTTTTGTTGGTGTTCATTCCTGCACCTGCAAATCCTTTGTATTTACCCATTTTTGTTTACCTCTTTCTTAATTTTTATATATCTTCATCCTTATCGGATATTTCACTTTCATCAAGAAATTCTTCTCTATCATCGTCATCTTCGCTTATTTCCGATTGAGAGAAACTATCATCACTGGAGTCATATTCAATAAATTCATTTTCATCATCATCTTCTATGATTTCTCCAAAATTGTTAACAATATCATCAAGGGGATCGTTGTTTTGAACTACACTATCAGCATTATCACTGCTATCACCTGACGGTAAATTCCAAAAATCCACCAATTCCTCATTAATTTCATCTTCATATGCAATTTTTATAAGATATTCAGTACCAGAAGCACGCTTAAATATTTGCTGTAATTTATCTTTATACATTGCCAATATATTGTATGAACCTGTTTCTTCGTGCTTAAACAGTAAAATAATACCATCAGCATCGATCGTTATTGATCTGTTAGTCAGAGGCCCCTTTAAATATCCTGCAAAATTACATATCGAACGTGATATATTATCCCAATTTTTTGCAGTTTTAACTATCGGATTATCGGAAGTTAACTCGTACTCCGGAATAGGTTTATACAATCTGACCGGTGTTTTCTCCTTATTCTTTTTAGGTTCTTCCTTTTTTTCTTCAGGCTCCTTAGCTACTGTAACACCATTTTTAACTTTTTCTTCAAGCTTTGAGATTCTCTTTGCTATCTCTGATGTATCTAACGATATACCTCCATTTACCTGTTGTTCCAGCTTAGAAATCCTGTCCGTCAGTGCTTCTTTGGAATCGTCATATTCAGGTTTAGAAAGTTTTATAAGAGATAGCTCATACATTATACGCGGTGACTTTATCCATCTGGTATCAGCCTGTGTTTGGGATAACACGCTTACACAATGAGAAATTTTTTCAAATGTAGCTTTATCCGCTAACGCCTTTAACTTTACCATATCCTCAGCACAATAGTCAAGTGTTAAATTATCCGAAACTTTACAAACAAGCAAATCACGAAATGTTTTTATAACTGAATCTATAAAAACTCTTATGTCTTTGCCTTCATTCATAAGTAAATCTATAATAGATATTATCTCAGGTGCATCACTGTTTTCTATCGCTTCAACCATTTTAAAAACAGAATCCACTGTCGATATACCCAGTGTTGACGTTACATTTTCAGCAGTTATTACATTTCCTGTTGCTGAAACCACTCTTTCAAGTATGCTAAGTCCGTCACGCATAGAACCATCTGCCAAACGTGCCAACAATTCATACGCATCATCTGATATATCAAGACCGTCGCCGTATGCTATTTCTTTCATTCTAAGTATAATATCCGACGGACTTATACGCTTAAAATCAAATCTCTGACATCTTGAAAGAATAGTCTGCGGTACTTTATGTGCTTCAGTAGTCGCAAGAATAAATATAACGTGCTCCGGCGGTTCTTCAAGTGTTTTTAAAAGTGCGTTAAATGCCCCTGTTGAAAGCATGTGCACTTCATCTATGATATATACGGTATATTTCGCATTTGTAGAAACATACCTTACATCATCTCTTATTTCACGTATATTGTCTACACCATTATTAGATGCCGCGTCTATTTCTTTTACATCAAGTATACTTCCGTCCAAAATACCTTTACATACTTCACATTCATTACACGGACTTCCATCTTGAGGATTTAGGCAGTTTACGGCTCTTGAAAATACCTTTGCACACGTCGTCTTACCTGTACCACGTGTTCCGCAGAAGAGGTAAGCATGACCAATCTTATCATTTAGTATTTGATTTTTCAAAGTCTGGGTAATATGCCCCTGACCGACAATATCCTCAAATACAAGAGGACGCCATTTCCTGTATATAGCCTGATGTGCCATACCAAATACCCCTTATTACATTTTTATACGAAAAAACGCCGTTTGAGGCGTTTAAAATTCAAATAGGCTCAGACCGAGTTTACCGTAACACATCGAAAGCACCGCTTATTGCTGCTTGGTTCCCCATCTGACAAGGTTCACGGGTTTCAATCGCACGGGCTCGGTCGTCATCGCCGAACTGTCACATTTTTAAGTTAGCTATAATATTATAATACATTTTTTCAAAAACTGCAATACCTATTTTGAAATTTTTTTAGAATATATTTATTTTTTTATTCATATAATGTTGGGTGGCTTGAATTTTTGCCTATATATTAACGGAGGTGTCATTATATGGATATTGAACTACTATACAAAAGCATAACAGCAGGTGATAATATTTTTCTTGACTACTTTATTATACCCGAAAGTATATCTGCTGATTACTGCGACTTAAAATGCTACGGAATCAAAATACAAAAAACAACTATATATGAAGGCGGAGGAAAAATAGTAGAAAGTAATCAAATAAACAATGTCTTTTATCGCAGCAAAGATGCTAATGATTTTCTTGATCATATAGTCACAAAAAAAGTACTCCCCTGCAATTTACGTACCGAAGTAGAGAATTATATTGTTGAAAGTATTGACAGAGCCAAAAGAAGTGCATAAAATATTCTTATAAAAATTTACAAAGGAAATTTGATTATGTACAAAATAAAAGAAACAATCGTTGTAGAGGGTGTATATGACAAGATAAAACTTTCAAGATTTATTGACGGTGTAATAATAACCACCCATGGTTTTCAAGTATTTTCAGACAAATCTATAATGGACAGTATAAAAAAACTTGCAGAGAAAACCGGTATTGTCATACTTACCGATTCTGACAGTGCCGGTTTTAAAATACGCAACTATATAAAACAGTCTTTGCCTGAAAACAGCGTAAAACATGCGTATATTCCAGATATACACGGAAAAGAGAAACGAAAGAAAGAACCCGGCAAAGAAGGATTATTAGGCGTTGAGGGAATAAATGATGATATAATACTTAATGCACTGAAAAAAGCAGGTTGTACCATCAATGGTAATGCTGAGCAAATACGTGATGGGCGGAAAATAACAAAGGCAGATTTGTACAGGCTTGGTTTATCCGGAGGAACCGGAAGTCATGAAAAAAGAATAAAACTTGCTTCAATGCTTGGTATACCCATGAAAATATCAGCAAATATGCTGCTTGACATTATAAACAGGTTATTTAACTATGATGAATTATGTGAATTTATACAAAACATAGATAAAATATCCAAATAATTTTGTTACCAAATGTATTGACAAATAATAAAAAATCATGTAAAATATCACCTGTAAAATAAAAACACTTTACAGGTGATATAAATGGTTAAAGACTTAAACGTTACTATGCTTCTTGATGTTTATGGACAGCTCCTCACCGAAAAACAAAGATATGCTATTGATATGTATTATAACGAGGATTTATCCCTCGCTGAAATAGGTGACGAAATTGATATAAGCCGTCAAGGCGTTAGAGATTCTATAAAACAAGGTGAAAAGCATTTATACAATTATGAAGAAAAACTTGGAATTGTAAAACGTTTTAGAAATATCAGTTCAAAACTCGAAAGACTTAACAAATTACTTGAAATACTTGATTTTGAAGGTAAAGAACGTATAGCTGAAATTTCAAAGGAAATAGCCAAGGATATATAAATTTTCTGAAAGGAGTCGGGTTATGGCTTTTGAAAGCTTAGGAGATAAGCTGCAAGGCGTTTTCAAAAAGCTTCGCGGTAAAGGTAAACTCAGCGAAAAAGATATTAAAGACGCAATGCGTGAGATAAAGCTGGCTCTTTTAGAGGCAGATGTTAACTTTAAAGTAGTTAAAGAATTTGTAAATACAGTATCTGAAAAAGCGTTGGGACAAGAAATCATGGAGTCACTTACTCCTGCTCAGCAGCTTGTAAAGATAGTAAATGAAGAACTCACCAATATGATAGGCGGTGAAGTTTCAAGACTTGAATTTTCACCAAAACCGCCAACTGTCATAATGATGTGTGGTCTGCAAGGTGCAGGTAAAACAACTGCTACCGGTAAACTTGCATTAAATTTATCAAGAAAAATGAACAAGCGTCCATTAATGGTTGCATGTGACATATATAGACCTGCCGCTGTAAAACAGCTTGAAGTTTTAGGTAAACAGATTCAAATACCGGTATTTCAAATGGGTACAGATACTAACCCTGTCACTATTGCTAAAGAAGCAGTTTTGCATGCTATAAAACACGGAAATGATCCGGTCATACTTGATACTGCCGGTCGTCTGCACATAGATGAGCAGCTTATGGACGAGCTTGCAAATATAAAAGCTGAAGTTAATCCTACCGAAATACTTCTTGTAGTAGATGCAATGACAGGTCAAGATGCTGTTAATGTAGCAAAATCTTTTAATGAGCAACTTGATATTACAGGTGTTATACTTTCAAAGCTTGACGGTGATACAAGAGGCGGTGCAGCTCTATCTGTTAAACAAGTTACAGGTAAACCAATAAAGTACGCATCAGTCGGTGAAAAATTAAGTGACCTTGAACCTTTCCACCCTGATAGAATGGCCTCACGTATTTTGGGAATGGGTGACGTACTTACTCTTATCGATAAAGCTCAAGAAGCTATTGACGAGAAGAAAGCACAAGAGCTTGAAGATAAAATCAGAAAACAACAATTTGATCTTGACGATTTTCTTGAACAATTCAGGCAGATAAAAAAGATGGGTTCATTTTCACAGATACTGTCAATGATCCCAGGCGTTGACAAAAAAATGCTTGAAAGCGTAGATACAGAAGAAAACGCTAAAAAAATGCTTCACATTGAAGCTATAATACAATCAATGACTCCTGAAGAACGCAGAAAGCCCAGCATAATCGGTGCCAGCCGTAAAATAAGAATTTCAAAAGGCAGCGGTACAAGGGTTCAAGATGTTAATCAGCTTTTAAAGCAGTTTGAGCAAATGCAAAAGATGATGAAGCAGTTCTCCGGCGGAAAACAGTCAAGAATGCTAAAAAAACTCAGAAAACGTAAATAACACTGCAAGTAAGGTATATTTATACTTTATGATAAATATTTTATGATTTTTATGGGAGGTGAATATAATGGCAGTAAAAATCAGACTTAGAAGAATGGGTGCAAAGAAGGCTCCTTTCTACAGAGTAGTAGTTGCAGATTCAAGATACCCTAGAAACGGTAGATTCATCGAAGAGGTTGGAACATACAATCCTTTGACAGATCCAGCAACAGTTAATATTGACGCAGAAGCAGTAAAGAAATGGATTTCTAACGGTGCTCAGCCGACAGATACTGTTAAGGCTCTTCTTAAGAAGTCTAACATTATCTAATATTGGAGGGTAGACTGATGAAAGAAGTATTGGAGATAATAGCCAAATCACTTGTCGACTATCCCGAACAGGTTGACGTTAAAGAAGTTAACAACGATGACCAAACAATAACTCTTGAACTAAGAGTTGCGGACAGCGATATGGGTAAGGTTATTGGTAAACAGGGTCGAATTGCTAAAGCAATCAGAACTGTTGTCAAAGCAGCTGCAAGCCGTGAAGATAAAAAGGCTGCAGTTGAAATCTTACAATAGGATAGAAGGGGCTTGCATTCGTGAGCCCTTTTTTGCATTATATCTCAGAAAGGATAATATTATGGACTTACTTGAAGTTGGAAAAATAGTGAATACACATGGACTTCGTGGTGATGTGAAGGTTGTAGCCTGGACTGATTACCCTGAAGTTTTTGAAGATATAGAAACTGTGTATATAAAAAAGAAAAACGAATACGAAAAACTTGATATTACTAATATAAAATATCAAAAGAATAATTTGATAGTTAAATTTGCACAGATTAAAGATATAAATGAAGCCGAAAAATACAAAAATTTTGTTCTATACTGCGAAAGAGCTAATTTAGGCGAACTTCCGGAAGGTGTATATTATATTGCTGACCTCATAGGTTCAAAGATTGTTACAGAGGACGGTGAATCAATAGGTACTGTTATTGATGTGTTTAATACCGGCAGCAACGACATATATGAAGTAAAACGCGAAGAAAAAAAGAATATGCTTATACCGGTAATTGATGATGTTGTAAGAAAAATTGATATTGAAAATAAAACAATTACTGTATCCTTAATGGACGGTTTGGAGGATTTATAATGAAATTTGACGTGCTAACACTGTTTCCTCAGATGTTTGAATCTGTTTTAGGTGACAGTATTATCGGACGTGCCAGAAGTAATGGTATCATTGAAATGAATTTTATTGACATTCGTGATTTTTCAACCAATAAACACAGAAAGGTTGATGACTACCCTTACAGCGGCGGCGGTGGTATGCTTATGAATGTTCAGCCTGTATATGATGCCTATATGTCTGTTGCAAAAAATCTTGATTATAAACCGCTTACCATATATATGTCACCACAAGGCAGTGTCTTTAATCAAAAAACAGCAATAAAACTATCCAACGAAAAGCACATTATTCTGCTATGCGGTCATTATGAAGGCATTGACCAGCGTGTTATAGATGAAATAGTTGATATGGAACTTTCCATCGGTGATTTTGTACTTACGGGAGGAGAAATACCGGCTATGGCAATTATTGATACCGTTACAAGATTAATTCCGGGAGTATTGTCTGCCGAAACTTCATACGAAAATGAATCACACTATAATGGACTTTTGGAGTATCCTCAATACACCAGACCTTATGAATGGCACGGTAAAAAAATACCTGATGTATTAATTTCAGGTCATCATGCTAACATCGAAAAATGGAAACATGAACAATCTCTTTTAAATACACTAAAAAAGCGTCCGGATTTACTAAAAAATATAGACTTATCAAGTGATGATTTAGAATTTATTAATAAGAATAAATGAAGCATTTGAGGGTGTGAAAAAAAGTCTGTAAATTTGATTCCTTCTATGATAGAATATAAATG
>CALXQE010000056.1 GCA_944390495.1 uncultured Clostridia bacterium | reverse complement strand
CAAAATATTTTGCCTTCAGGCAACCACTTTTCGGCAAATAAGCCGAAAAGATGCGCCCTAAACGCTATGCTTGGACTCTCCTAAAGGAGAGTGTTTATAACTGAAACAACCACGCATAAATTACTTTAATTTATCTATTACATATTTTTATCACCTCCGTTAATTTTTTGTACAAATATCCTCGCAAATCGCCTACAATCGAGTTTTATGTTTCAGTCGATTATCTTTACTGTTTTTTCAGAAAGCCTTTTAATTGTTCGTCACCGTTTGCTGAACCGGCGGTGGTTCATATTTTGTGTACCGTATACAGATTACTCTGCCTTGCGTTTTCAAAATATCTTTGAGAAACATCAACATAGCCTTTTTCCATAAGACCTCTTATTGCCTTACGGCAGGAGTTCTCACACATACCGCAGGCTTTGGAAATGTTCGGCACTGAATAAAAACTCTGCCCTTTGGCATCACTTCTGCTTGTCAGAAAGCTGTATACCACAAACTCCATAGGCGTTAAGCCTTCGTCAAAAATTTTATTTGGCAGAAGAAAGAAATTGCCTTTTTGTTTATTCAAAATATCACCTCCACTTATCCTTGCACACTTTTTTACTGTTTTGAGCCAAACTTTTTTTGTCCCTTCACCTATAGCCACGAAAACGGTAAAAGATGAGGTTTTTTAAAACCTTATTTACAAAATATTTACACCCCCATATATTTAGCCGTTAACTACATACCTTTGAGCCAAGATTTTTAAAAGTTCCTCCATAATACGGACACGGGAAACGCAAAATATGATGGTTTTGAAATTAAGTTTACAAAATATTTACATACTTCTCCACTTTCTTTGCCGCTGAGAAATGCGTTTAACAACTCTTTTTTAAATTTTTTTATGTGACCGAACTCAGCAAACAAAGATTAGCACACTTTTTAAATGCCCGTGTATCTTCTAAAGATACATTTTTAATCGAGCTTGGCATTTTGCACAAACAATATGTTGTGTTTAAAATAGATAAAAGTGTTTATATCAACAATCGAAAAAGTTTTCTTAAAAGGAATCAACAATTTTTATCACAATTTTTGCATCTTTCAAAGGTGCTACTTTTTTATTTTCAGCATTTTGCACAACTGCTTTGGAAATAAAAAACGACTTTGACCGAATGCAAAGTCATTTTAAATAAAACTCTGTCATTTTATATTGACAATTAAAAAAATAAAGTATTAAATAATTTTATAACCTGTTGTAACATAAAAGCGTTTTGAACTGTTGTATATAGTAGGAGGAAATATGTTAGCTTTATATTTGTCGCTGATAGATAATGAGGACGATCGGGATAAATTTGAATTCATTTATTTGATTTATAGAAAACGAATGGTATCTGAAGCATACAATATCTTGCGTAATGAATATGATGCAGAAGATGCTGTTCACGATACTTTTATCAAGTTGGCACGAAATATGAAAGCAATAGACGAGCCCGATTCTGATAAGACTTTGTCCTATGTTCTTAAGGCAGTAAAAAACACAGCAATCAATATTCTTAATAAAAATATTAAGAGAAATGAATTTGAAGATCACGATTTTGTAGAAAAAATGCCCGACCAACAGTTCCTTGATAAATTGAATATCAAAGAGCAATATAACGAAGTTGTAAACGCCATAAGAGAACTGAACGATACATACCGGGATGTGATGTTCTTCCATTTCATAAGTGAAATGAAAATATCGGAGATTGCTGATCTGCTGGGAAGGAAGAGATCAACGGTACAGCAACAACTTATCCGCGGCAAAAAGAAACTGATTGAAATTTTAGAAATGGAGATGAGTGAACAAAATGGAAAACAGTAAGGAATTATTTGTAAAGGCTTTTATGGAAGCCGAAAGGCTTGATAATATAAATCTGCCAAATGAAGAAGAGATAGATTGGAACTTTTCAGAAAAGTTTGAACGATCAATGAATAAACTCATAAAAAAGAATGACCGAATCAAGTTGTCCACGAGAAGGAGAATGAGAAAAGGGCTGCTGGCAGCAATTATAGCAATAATCGTTTTGTTTACAGGGCTTATGAGCGTGTCAGCAACAAGGACTCCGTTTATTGAATTTATCAAAAGAATATTTCCGCAGTTCAACGAAATAACAATAAGCGAAGAATCAACTCCGCCTGTTGAGACGATAGAAACAGAATATACTTTGTCTGATCTGCCACAGGGATATGTGCTTGATACTTATCAAAGTGATGATTACAGCGTGTTTGCGATTTGGAAGAATGATAGTAGTGAAGAAATATCATTTTCTCAAAGATTACTGGATTCAAGTTTCACAATTGATAATGAACATTATTATGAGGAACTTAAGATTAATGGGCATGAATCATATTATGTTGAAGATGAATATGGAGCCTTATTGAGATGGACAGATGGTTACTATTGGTTTACAATAAGAGTTCCTGCGAGCAATATTGATGATGTGATGACACTTCAAGAGAACTTGATAGAAAAAAATTAAAAAAATTTGAATATTTTGTAACATAACCCCCCTTTTCAACTGTTGTATATATTGAAGGCAAAAATTAACAGTAAGAAAGGGGGTGTTCTATTATGAAAAAAATTATTGCCCTCATATTATGCTTTATAACACTTTTTACCGTGACGATTACTGCTTATGCGAGTGAAATCGCACCATATTCAAATAATGTTTACACCACGGATGTATCGTTCAATATAACCAATAGTGGTAAAGCAACTGCATCATATGAATATCAAGGAAAAGCCGGTGTTATAAAAAGCGCAACGATTGAAACCAAAATTCAGAAAAAATTTGGTCTGATTTGGATAACCGTCAGCGATGGCAGCTGGACAGATACAACAACAGCCACAAGTTACAGCAAGAGCCATTCGGTACAGCTATCCAGCACGGGCACTTATCGTGCGCACGTGGAATTCACCATTTCGGGTAGCGGCGGAAGTGATGATGAGATCACGAAGAATGTTCAAAGAACATATAGTTAAAACAAATTGTTTACATAATTTTTAAGAGGAGGTATAATTTTTATGGGAGTTAAACGAAGTATTTGGTTTAAATCTTTAGCAACTTTTTTAGCATTCATTATCGTAATACAGTTGCTGCCGTTATCTGTATTAGCTGAAAATGTTACTCAGTCTTCAGCCAACGATATTTCTAATGAACAAAATATGGAAGTTGTCGGGGAAGTTGTTGACAAAAGAACAGAGTATCAGAAGACCTATGAATTGTCAGACGGTACATATTATGAAATAACATCTTCATCGCCTATTCATGAAAAATCAGGAAGTGAATGGGTTGAACCTGATGTATCAGAAGATGAGCCTGAGACCACGCAGGAGGCGGAGGATTATGTTAAAGATTTATCCGAAAACATATCTGAAAGCACCAATGATGAATATGGTATTGCCCCGGCAAGTATTGATATTAATGAATCTGAAGCTTCTGGTTCTTCATCAGTTTCATTTCGAATTGTAGGAAAAGATGCAACTGTATCATATAATAAACTCAATAAAAGCACTCTACTCTTAGCACAGTTTCCTGTAAAATTATTAAAAGAAAAAGTGAATTCGCAATCAACTTTGCACTGCAACATTATGGTTAATGCTAAGATTAGCAGGGGTTCAGCAAATGTTTATGCTTATCCAGTCATAGAGAATATAGATATTGATTCATCTGATTTGTCTGTAAATGTAAGTAATGGACTGGATTTAGATATAATGAAAGATGAGGTATTAGATTTTGCGCAAGTTGGAAATCTTGCGGATTATTCTTTTGACATAACTTCAACTTATATGAAATGGGAAAAAGGACTGATGGATAACTTCGGTCTCGCTTTTTCTACATCTAGTTCAACGGGAATTACGGTGAATCAATGTTATTTAGTAAGACAATATAAAATAATTGATTCATATGATACTGATTTTACATATCATACAGTTGATATGGGCAGAGCCGGAAAAGTATATATAAATGATTATACGAATGCAGTTACATTGGTTCGTAATGAATTGAGTATCGATAATAATGTTTTGCCTGTTGAAATTATCCGCTATTTTGATTTTGGTCATGCTTACTCGGATTCCAATCCTTCTGGTTATGCTGCATGGTGGAATTATTCCAGCTATGTCACAGAAATAACGGAATTTAATATTAGCTGGCATACTCCTAATGGCAACAGCATTGTTTTCATACCTAATACAACTAAAAATGAGCCGGGTAACTATAAGTATTGGATTGATGTTGATGGTGACGGCTATGAATTAATTCTTGATGAAACTCAAAACCGGAGATTGGCAAATTCAAAAATAATCACTCCGGAATCTCTAACATATACATTTGGTGAGTATGGGAAGGTCGTTTCCATAAGTGATGAATATAATAATATTATAAAGATCGGATATAAAGGAAGCGATCTCACACAAACAAATATTTTTTATGTTGAAGATAATTTGGGAAGAAGATACTACTTTAATTATGGCACTATAAATATTAACAACTCTTCATACGATATTTTAAAGAGTTTATCAGTAGAAGTGTATAGCGAAGATTCAAAAGAATATGAAGTAATCCAAATGGGAAATAAAAACGTTGAAGTTTTTTATGAGTATACTGTATTACCCAATAATAAGGTTGCGTTAACAAAAGTAACTTATCCTGACGGAGAATCAGTTTCATATTCGTATGACAATGGACAATTAAGTGAAATTGTTGATGTTGATGGTAGAAAACTCTCTTTGGACTACAATTATAATGGACGAAATATATATCCATGCTTAACATCATATTCGGAGCAAGTTAAGAATATCGACGATGACGTGATAATTACAGATGTCAATGACCCGAATTATAATGAATACCTTGATAAAAGCAGTTTGACAATTGATAGTCATAATTGCTACGAACGCATTTTTACAGATCTTTCTGGTAACAAGGAAACTCTTAAATATACCAGTAATTT
This sequence comes from uncultured Clostridia bacterium, assembly GCA_944390495.1. GTDB lineage: Bacteria > Bacillota > Clostridia > UBA1381 > UBA1381 > Hominilimicola. The sequence continues at coordinate 4,137 of CALXQE010000056.1, read as the reverse complement.
GAAATTGAAGTATTATAATAATTCTGATAGTACATTTTATGCTGATTACAGTAAAAATCCAAATGGGAAAGAATATCTGTCACAAATATTGTCGCCAGAAAATAGCACAAATCTTATTTTAAATGAAAATTTTGAAGACGGCGATGATTATTGGACTAATGATTCAGGAGGTATCGAGGAGGGTACCCTTTCTGGCCAAGGTTTTTCACTAATGCAAATCAATGGTGAAAATGATACAAGAAGAATTGTATATCAAGAGGTAGAAGGATCCTTCAAAAAAGGTGATATCTATGTACTCGGAGGTTGGGGAAAATCTAATACCCCTATCCCCACAAGTAAATATTTTTGGGGTATTGAAGTACATACATGGGATGAAGATGACTCTGGCAATATCATGGATAATACCATTTATTCCATAGCTTTTGATAGCACAATAGATAATGAGCCGCAACAAATTCTAGGTGCTTTTGTAATACCGGAAGATACCGATTATCTCGAAGTACAATTAGTTTATTCTCACCAATCTGGTTATGCTAATTTTGATGAAATCCAGTTGTATAAATCATCAGAAGAAAATGTAACCTTCTTTGACGATACGGACAGCACTTCAAATATTTCGACTCTGTCAGAAGAATCAAATGATAGTGATACGCAAACAATAACAAATGATAAAGGACTAACTACTGCTGAAATCACTAGTGACGGCAATAAATCAATGGTTTCCAAGTATTCATACGATGACAGTTACTATCTTTCAAGCAGTACGGATACAAACAATGTCACAACCGGTTACAGTTATGACCCATACAACGGAACGCTTAACTCAGTGACTATTGGCGACAAAGTAACTTCGTTTTCATACACCCCTGTTGGTGCGTTAAAGGAAGTAACAAGAGCCGTTTCTGGATTGACCGACAATGTATCAAATATTTCGGCATCTTATACATACAGCCATGACAGGATCACTTCCGTAACCCATAACGGAATAAAATATAACTTTACATATAACTCTTTCGGAAATGTAAAGAATGTTGATCTTGAGGTATTGAATAATGATAGCTTGGATTATGACTTGATTTCCTATGATTATTCTTTGGACAGCAAGCAAAATCTGAATTCTATCACTTATGCTAACGGTGATGCACTGAGTTACACATATGACGATAATGGAAATGTTACGCAAATATCATTTAAGTCATCTTCAGATGAAAGTCCCCGTCTGATGTATAAGTATGAATACAGTAACGGTGAAATAAGTAAGATTACCGATTATGACAGTGATCGTGTTACTGAATATTCAGACAACGGATACACCATTAAAGAAATAACTTACGGTGAGGACGGCAGTGAACAGTATACTGAAATTTACGCATATTCTGTAGATGAAAACGGTATAATTCACGAAACGATTAATGGAAACGAATATACGATTACTGAAAATGCTAGCGACTTTGATGAGAACACTAATGAAACGACCTATTCTTCAGTGACTCAATTTAGTTTTGAAGGAGTTACCGCAAATATCAATAGTTCATCCGTTTCTGATTATTTTGGAAGAATAAAATCCTCCGAACTTTCTCTTACTGCGGCAGATACAGAGTCTGATTTCAGTCATAGTATTGAAAATTCTTATACCTATATGGATTATACTGCATCATACTCAGATGGAACTGAAGAAAAATCAGTTGCTGCTACAACAAATCTTATTGATACTTTTGAATCAGAAATTGTTGATAACAACGGCACAAATGAAGAAGTTTCAAATGTATTTACAAGCTCATATGAATATGATTCTGTAGGCAGAATAACTCATGTATATTATTCTCTAAATAATAGCGCCAGTGAGTTGGTTTCATATTATCAGTATGACGAATCGGGACAGGTAGTAACAGATGTTGATTTTCAGAATGACAGAGTTACAAAATACGCATATGATTCAGGCGGTAACATTACTTCCAAGACAATTTATGAGGGCGAGGATTCATTTAGCTTTAATTCTGATACGGATACATTGACTTTGGCAGATACACCCACTTCCACCATTAATTACGGATACGGCTATGCCGGTGCTTCCAATGCCCAGAATGAGTTAGTAGGTTTCACCGATCTTTTAACTTCATATAATGGTCAAAGCATAAATTATAATGGGCTGGGATACCCGCTTACTTATTATAATGCGGCGTCCGCTGATGAAAACACACTGCTCAATTTTGAATGGGAAGGCACTTTACTTAAATCTGCAACAACATCTGATGGTAAGCAAAAATATATTTATTCATATAACCAAGAGGGCTTAAGAACAAATAAAGAAATATATTCATTAAATGATGACGGTTCTTGGAAATTAATAACTGCAATAGATTATTTTTGGAGCGAGGATATTCTTACAGCATTTAATTTGACATTCGATATCACAGAAGATCAAGGTCCTTTTACAATATCACTGAAAGTTCTGTATGACGAATATCAATCTCCAATCGGTGTAAGCATAGATACGAATGCACAGCAAACCGCTTCTAATGAAAATATTTCAACATATTCAAATTCTGATGGCATAAACATATCTTCTTCATTGCTTACTACCGATGATATATGGTGGTTTGTAAAAGACGGTCAGGGAAATGTAACTGAGATGTACGGAGAAGTAAGCGGCAAAACGCTAAGATGCAGTTATGATTCATACGGTAACCGTACAATAGAGATTGATGGTACTTTTTTGGGCGATTTGTGGGATCAGATCGCTGATAATATGCAAGGTGATAATGCATGGCTTGAACCGATTCTTATTCTGTTTGGTACAATAGCAACTGCTGCAAGTTTAGTCGTTATTTTAAACGTTGACCAGTCAACATTTAAAGGATACATCTATGATAATGAAACAGGTTTGTATTACTGCCAAAACAGATATTACTCACCATCCTGGGGCAGATTTATCAGCATGGATGATCCGGCTCAGTTGACTCAGAATATGGAAGAACCTCTAAACACCAATCTCTATACTTATTGCTACAATGATCCCGTAAACAATATTGATCCGAATGGATTGAGCACTTATGCACTTACAGGCGTTGGTCTGCAGGCAGATATGTCACAAAATCTGCTTTCGATTGGCGGAGATGTAGGTATAGAAATGGTGTATGTACCAACAAAAGAGGAGCTTTATACCTATTATTATTACAGTAGCGATGCAGGGGGATATATGAATAAAGCGATAAATTATTTAAATAATGCGTTAAATAATATATCGACAAATTCCAATATATCCTTAAAAAATTTGGCAAATCTCTTAAAGCTAAATTATTCTATATCTTTAGGAGTTTTTGGCACATATACAAACAAATCATTCTCATGGCCTTACTCATATACAGGGATGGCTAACAGCAATCAGGTTATGATCGGTAAATGGAACGGATACCAATCGACTTCACCGGGTTGTAAAGCATACGGAATTTATTATTCCCCTGTGGCAAATTCAGGCTCTGCATTTTTAAAAACTACTGTTATGTATCAAAAGATTGAGTTCGATTCATCAGCAATCAAATCCTATCTCAGTGCACAACAGAATAATATTAAAAATGCAATAAGTTAATAATTTAAACATTCAAAAAAATATATTTTAAGGGGCGTTGGTTATGAAAAAGACCATAAGTTTACTGGTAGCGTTGACAATGATAATAACATCGCTCAGTATCGCTTTTCCGGTATTTGCCGATACGGGAGTGGCAGTTGATATAGTAGTGGATGAACTATCGGAACTGTACAGGGACGAGGCGGAAGATGATAAAAGTCTTGAAGATTCTGCCGCCAGCCGTGTTATCGTAAAAGCAAATATCGAGCCGGAAACTTACGGCAATGCCGAAATGATAAACGGTACGGATGATGTGTACATTTATCAGTACGAAACGGCGGAAGACGCAGCTAACGCCCTCGAATATTATAATTCTTTAAGCTTTGTTGAATGGGCAGAAACGGATGGAATAGTTGAAAGCCAGAGTTCTTCATTTAGTGCAGATGAAACCTTTTCTTACGGTGCAGATATGCTTGGCAGTAAATATGCAAAGCAATATCTTGAAACGATAGATGCTCCGGAAATCAATATAGCGTTGATTGATGTCGGAATCAATTTTAGATTAAAAA
>CALXQE010000055.1 GCA_944390495.1 uncultured Clostridia bacterium | reverse complement strand
AACAACCATGTTGTTTACAAGTGTTCTTGTAAGACCATGCAATGACTTATGCATTTTATTTTCTGACGGACGCTCTACGGTGATAACTCCATCTGCCATCTTAACGATCATATCAGGATGAAGCTGTCTTGTAAGTGTTCCGTTCTTACCCTTAACTGTGATTTCATTTGTATCACTGATCTTTACCTCTACTCCGGCAGGAACAGTGATTGGTAGTTTACCTATTCTTGACATAGGGTTTTGTCCTCCTTAACTTAAATTTACTCTGTCTATGTGACAGGTTTTCAGTTACTTTTTAATTTATATTACCAAACGAATGCAAGAACTTCGCCGCCAATGTGCTGCTTTCTTGCTTCCTTGTCTGTCATTATACCCTTTGATGTTGAAACGATTGCTATACCAAGACCCTTCAATACTCTCGGAAGCTCGTCAACGCTTGCGTAAAATCTAAGACCAGGCTTTGATACTCTCTTTAGACCGCTGATAACTCTTTCCTTGTTCGGTCCGTACTTCAAAGTGATTCTGATAACACCCTGCTTACCGTCCTCGATTACCTGGTAGCCGTTTATATAACCCTCATTGTTAAGGATTTCAACGATCGCCTTCTTCATGTTTGAAGCGGGAACATCAACTGTCTCGTGCTTTGATGAGCTTGCATTTCTGATTCTTGTAAGCAAATCTGCGATAGGATCAGTTATTTGCATTTATTTTACCTCCTTCCGAAATCTGTAAAAGAATTCGTACTCTATCTTATATCTACAAACCAAAGTCCCCTTTGGGACATGATTTTTACCAGCTTGCTTTTCTTACGCCAGGAATCTGACCTTTGTAAGCCAATTCTCTGAAGCATATACGGCAAATACCGAACTTTCTCAAGTACGCATGTGGTCTTCCACAAATCTTACATCTTGTGTAAGCCTGAGTTGAGTACTTCGGCTTTCTCTGCTGTTTTAAAACCATTGCTTTTCTTGCCATTGTTAAATCCTCCTTATCAACTATGAACGAAACGGAGCGCCCATCATCTTTAAAAGTTCACGAGCTTCTTCATCTGTCTTTGCAGTAGTAACAATGTTTATGTCCATACCTCTGATCTTGTCGATCTTATCATAGTCAATTTCAGGGAATATAAGCTGTTCCTTGATTCCGACACTGTAGTTGCCTCTGCCGTCGAAACCATTAGGATTTATACCTCTGAAATCTCGTACTCTTGGCAATGCAACATTGAAAAATCTATCAAGGAATTCATACATTTTATCAGCTCTTAATGTTACCTTACAGCCGATGTTCATTCCTTCTCTAAGCTTGAAGTTAGCTACTGACTTCTTAGCTTTTGTTACCATAGGCTTTTGACCTGTGATAGCAGCCAAATCTCCGCAGGCAGCTTCAATAGCCTTTGGGTTGTCCTTAGCTTCACCCATACCGATATTTATAACGATCTTGTCGAGCTTAGGGATTTGCATTGTACTTTTGTAACCGAACTTCTCCATTAGAGCCGGTGCAACTTCTTTATTATACTTATCTTGCATTCTACTCATTGTCAAAATCTTCCTCCTCTCGAATATTAATCGTTAAGCTCTGCATTGCACTTCTTGCAGTATCTTACCTTTGAGCCGTCTTCAAAAACCTTAACACCGGTTCTTGCAGCTTTTCCGCACTTTGAGCAAACTCTCATTACATTTGATGCGTCAACCGGCATTTCCTTGTGGATTATACCGCTTTCCTGACCTTGTACTCTTGCTTTCTGATGTCTCTTTGCAACAGCAACGCCTTCAACGATAACTTTTCCTTCTGCCGGCATAGCAGCAATGATCTTGCCCTCTTTGCCCTTATCTTTACCGGCGATAACCTTTACAGTGTCGCCTCTTTTAACATGCATCTTTTTCATTGTATCAATTATCCTCCTTAATTAAAGAACTTCCGGAGCCAATGATAGTATCTTCATGTACTCTTTATCTCTAAGCTCTCTTGCAACAGGGCCAAAAATACGAGTACCTCTCGGGTTTTTGTCATCTCTTACGATAACTGCTGCGTTCTCATCAAATCTGATGTATGAACCATCAGCACGCTTTGACTCTTTAACTGTTCTGACTACAACAGCCTTTACAACGTCACCTTTCTTTACAACGCCGCCCGGTGTTGCCTTCTTGACACTGCAAATGATTTCGTCGCCAACTGCTGCATATCTTTTCTTGCTGCCGCCCATAACTCGGATACACATAACTTCCTTAGCGCCAGTATTATCAGCCACTTTTAAAAGTGTTTGTTGTTGAATCATTAAAACTTCCTCCTTCCGGGAAAACGCTAATTACTTAACTTTTTCTACTATTTCAACGAGTCTCCATCTCTTATCCTTTGACAATGGTCTTGTTTCCATAACCTTTACCTTGTCACCGATAGAGCATACGTTTTCTTCATCATGCGCTTTAAGCTTGTAAGTGTTCTTAACAATCTTACCGTAAAGCGGATGCTTTTTATTTTCTTCGATAGCAACTACAACTGTCTTGTCCATTTTGTTGCTGATTACTTTACCGATCTTAACCTTACGTCTGTTTCTCTCTTCCACAGATAAGTGCCTCCTTCCGCACATTTCTCATTTATCTTCTATCTGCTCAATTACATTGCACTGCCTTGCAATTCTCTTTCATGAATGATGGTTAAAATACGAGCGATAGTCTTCTTTACATCACTGATTCTCTTCGGGTTTTCCAGCTGGTGTATAGCATGCTGAAATCTCAAGTTGAATAGTTCCTGCTTACATTCTGTAAGCTTTTCTTCCAATTCAGCTGTTGATAAATCTCTTAGCTCTGTTACTTTCATTCTTATTCACCATCCTCTGCTTGACGTGTCACAAACTTACACTTGATCGGAAGCTTGTGCATAGCAAGACGCATAGCTTCTCTTGCCACTTCTTCGTTTACACCCGCCATCTCAAATAGAATTCTGCCGGGCTTTACTACTGCTACCCAGTACTCCGGTGCACCCTTACCTGAACCCATTCGAGTTTCAGCAGGCTTTCTTGTTACCGGCTTATCAGGGAAAATCTTTATCCAAACCTGACCGCCACGCTTTGTATATCTTGTCATAGCGATACGGGCAGCTTCAATCTGTCTTGAAGTAATCCATGCTGGTTCAAGAGCTTGCAAACCAAACTCACCGTTTGATACCACGTTACCACGTGTTGCCTTACCCTTCATTCTGCCACGCATAACTCTTCTGTATTTTACTCTCTTAGGTAATAACATGATTATCTGCCTCCCTTCGGTCTTCTGTTGTCGCGTCTTCTGTTATCACGACGATTGTCAGCAGCCTGAGCAGCAGCTTCCTTTCTTCTTCCGTCTGCAACATTCAATATCTCACCCTTGTATATCCAAACCTTTACGCCAAGGATACCGTAAGTTGTATGTGCTTCAGCGAAACCATAGTCTATATCTGCTCTTAGAGTCTGTAGAGGAATTGTACCCTCGTGATACTGCTCTGTTCTTGCAATTTCTGCACCGCCTACACGGCCTGCAACTGCTGTTTTGATACCTTTAACGCCAAGTCTCATAGCTCTTCCCATAACCTGCTTCATAGCACGTCTGAATGAGATACGTCTTTCAAGCTGTGCTGCAATGTTTTCTGCAACAAGCTGTGCGTTTGTATCAGGAGTCTTAACCTCCATAATGTTTACGTTTACTGTCTTAGATGTTAGCTTTTCGATTTGAGCCTTTAGCTTATCTATTTCAGCACCGCCTCTTCCTATGATTATACCAGGCTTAGCAGCATGGATTGTAATGAAAACTCTGTTTTGCTTTCTTTCAATACCAATCTTTGCAACTCCGGCATCATAGCAAGCCTTCTTTACGAACTTTCTTATCTTGTAATCTTCAACCAACTGGTCTCCGAAATCTTTTTTACCTGCAATCCACTTAGAATCCCAATCTTTGATGACGCCGACTCTAAGTCCGTGTGGATTAACCTTCTGTCCCATGAGTGAACCTCCTTCTAGATTAGTTTTCCATTTCCTTCAATACTAAAGTGATATGGCTGGTTCTCTTTAAAATCTTGAATGCTCTGCCCTTTGCTCTTGGCTGGATTCTCTTTAAAGTAGGACCCTGTGTTGCAAAACATTCTGCAACATACAACTTATCCTTATCCATATCATGATTATTTTCTGCGTTTGCAACTGCTGACGCAAGAAGCTTCTTCAAATACTCGCTTGCTGCCTTAGGTGTATTATCAAGAATACCCATTGCAACGTTAGCAGGCTTGTTTCTGATTAGATCAAGCACTATCTTCACCTTTCTCGGTGAAATACGAGCATATTTCAACACTGCACGTGCCTCCATGTGGAATTCCTCCTTTTACGATTATTAGTAACGGGATTTTTTCCCTTAATTTCTGTATTTGTTTTAATAAGCTTTCATTATCCGGTATTTTTTGTCGGGATGTGTACATTGTACTTACCCGAACAAAAGATCCGAAATTATGATACCGAAATTATCTGCTTGTCTTTGCACCTGCATGACCTTTGTAAGTTCTTGTCGGTGCAAACTCGCCAAGTCTGTGACCTACCATGTCCTCGCTGATAAATACAGGAACATGCTTTCTGCCATCATGAACTGCGATTGTGTGTCCAACCATTTCAGGGAAAATTGTGGAAGCTCTTGACCATGTCTTTACGACCTTCTTTTCATTTGCAGCGTTCATTGCATCAATTCTCTTCATTAGACGCTCTTCAACGAAAGGTCCCTTTTTAAGTGATCTGCCCATTAAATCTTCCTCCTTTCAATCTATATCAATTATTTAGCGTTTCTTCTCTTTACTATGAACTTATCAGTTCTGTTCTTAGTCTTTCTTGTCTTAAGACCAAGTGCTGGTTTACCCCAAGGAGTAACCGGTGCCGGACGTCCGATTGGTGACTTACCTTCACCACCACCGTGCGGATGGTCATTAGGGTTCATAACAACACCACGAACTGTTGGTCTCCAACCCATGTGACGCTTTCTACCTGCTTTACCGATAGAAATGTTTTCATGCTGTTGGTTACCTACTGTGCCGATTGTAGCCTTACAGTCAAGTCTTATCATTCTAACTTCACCGCTTGGAAGTCTAACCTGTGCATAGTCGCCTTCCTTAGCCATAAGCTGTGCACTGTTACCTGCACTTCTTACAAGCTGAGCACCCTTACCAGGATATAACTCAATGTTGTGAATAAGTGTACCAACAGGAATATCTCTGATAAATAGTGCATTACCAGGCTTAATATCAGCACCTTCACCTGATACTACAACGTCGCCGTCTGTAAGACCAAGTGGTGCAATGATGTATGCCTTTTCGCCGTCTTCATACTGAATAAGAGCGATGTTTGCACTTCTGTTTGGATCGTACTCGATACCAATAACTGTTGCCGGCATACCGTCTTTATTTCTCTTAAAGTCTATGATTCTGTACTTTCTTCTATTGCCGCCGCCTCTGTGACGAACAGTAATTCTACCGTATGAGTTTCTTCCGGCGTGCTTATCCTTCTTTGCAAGAAGTGAACGCTCCGGTGACTTCTTTGTAATTTCAGCGAAGTCTGAAACCGTCATAAATCTTCTGGCAGGCGAAGTAGGATTATACTTTTTTATAGCCATTATCCTTTACTCTCCTTATCTATAAATTAATAACGATTAAATATCGAAGAATTCGATTGTCTTGCTGTCGTCTGTAAGAGTAACGATAGCCTTTTTCCATGAAGCACGTCTGCCTTCATATCTACCCATTCTCTTAACCTTGCCAAGAACGTTCATTGTGTTTACCTTAGCAACCTTAACGCCGAACACTTCTTCAACAGCTTTCTTTATTTCAACCTTATTTGCAGTCTTTGGTACTTCAAAGGTGTACTTCTTTATTTCGTTACCCTCTCTGTCATAAACTTTGTCCATGCTGCGTTCAGAGATGATTGGTCTTTTTAGAATATCGTATGAATTCATTATGCAAGCACCTCCTCAATTTTCTGTACGGCATCCTTAGAAATGATGAATGCATCATGATTAAGAACATCGTATGTGTTAAGTGTACCAACGTGAGTCGGTGTAACACCCTTTATATTTCTTGCTGACTTGTAAATTACAGAATCAGCTTCAGCTGTAACGATTAGTGCTTTTGAATTAACTTCAAGTCCCTTCAATAGAGCAACCATCTTAGCTGTCTTTATTTCATCAAGCTTCATTTCGTCTATAACGAAAACTTTGTAATCAGCATACTTAGCTGAAAGAGCACTCTTAAGAGCTATTCTCTTCATCTTCTTGTTAACGCTGAATCTGTAGCTTCTCGGCTTAGGACCAAGTGCTACGCCACCGCCTGTCCACTGAGGCGCTCTGATACTACCCTGTCTTGCACGGCCTGTACCCTTCTGTCTCCAAGGCTTAATACCACCGCCACGAACTTCTGTACGTGTCTTAGTGCTTTGTGTGCCTTGTCTCTGGTTTGCAAGATAGTTAACTACTACCTGATGCAACACTGATTTATTCACTTCAGCAGCAAAGATTGCATCGGAAACTTCCATAGTTCCTGTCTTTGTGCCTTCCATGTTATATAAAGCCACTGTAGCCATTACATTTCCTCCTTTCCAAAATACCTCGATTATGCCTTTACGCTATTTCTTACTGTTACTAATCCGCCCTTGTTACCAGGGATAGCACCCTTAACAAGAATCAAATTCTGTTCAGCGTCGATTTTAACAACCTCAAGGTTCTGGACTGTAACCTTTTGAACACCCATGTGTCCAGGAAGTACCTTACCCTTTAAAACTCTACCAGGGTTAGAGCACATACCCATTGAACCGGAAACTCTCTTTGACTTTGAACCGTGAGTCATAGGACCTCTGTGAAGACCGTGCTTCATTGGGCCGGCAAAACCTTTACCCTTTGAGATGCCTGATACGTCAACCTTTTCTCCGGCTGCGAAAATGTCAGCCTTAATTTCATCACCTACGTTCAGTGCTGAGCAATCCTCAAGTCTGAACTCTCTGACATACTTTTTATTTGCAGTGTCTGCCTTTTTAAAATGACCAAGCTGCGGCTTATTAAGATGCTTTTCTTTAACATCACCGTAGCCAACCTGCAAAGCGTCATATCCGTCTGTTTCAACAGTCTTCTTCTGTGTTACTACACATGGACCTGCTAAAATAACAGTTACAGGAATAACAACTCCGCCTTCGCCAAAAATCTGGGTCATACCGATTTTTGTACCTAGAATCGCTTTTTTCATTGATTTTTCCTCCTTGTTCAGTTATTGGTTTCCGCAAAAAGCAATCGGAAACTTGACCTGCATCATAGCTTATTAGCTACTGCACTTTTATGGTCGATCTTACTTCTGGATTACGTCGATTTCAACTCCAGCAGGAAGATCGATTTTGATTAGTGATTCCATAGTCTTAGCACCAGGAACAACTATATCAATCAATCTTTTGTGAGTTCTTCTTTCGAACTGTTCACGAGAATCCTTATACTTATGAACCGCTCTTAGGATTGTTATGATTTCCTTATCTGTTGGTAGTGGAATAGGTCCTGATACCTTAGCACCTGTTCTCTTTGCAATCTCAACAATCTTTTCAGCACTTTGATCAAGTACAACGTGGTCATAAGCCTTAAGTTTGATTCTGATCTTTTGGTTTGCTGCCATACTTTTCCCTCCTCGAATTATTATTGTGTTGTAATCTGCACGACAGCGATTAGAAAATTGCACACACCGCCGGGTGTTTCGCATCACCCTTAATAAAAAACCCGAACTTTATCCAAGTTCGGGCAAAGTTAGCCAATTTTCGCCGCACACACTCCGAACGTCATGTACATAAACATACAAGACATAGGTATAGTGGTAGTGTAGCGTAACTGCCGCCCGGTTTCTTGAATCGGACTCACTCCACGGAAAAACCGACGCTATTCGTCGCAACCTCCCGCTTCATCGTTTGTCAGTACCTTTATGCATATTTCATACATAAATCACAACGGTGTTATTATACATGATTTTACCTCAAATTGCAAGCTTTTTACAAAAAAATATCATAAAATTTTTAACAAATTAACAGAATTTAATACTTTGTTTTTGTGCAATTTTACATGTATATTTTTATCGTTTTTTGATATTATTTTCGTACTTTTTAATATTTCCGCCCAAGGATACAACCGAACCGAAACGTGCTTTTAAATTATCAACAGTCTTTTCAAATTTTTCAATTTTCTTTTCTTCTTCATCATCACCAAACAAACTCATCTGACTAAACACTTTGTCCTCCGATACAAGGTTTGTACCCGTAACACTAAGCATTCTTATAGGAAGTTTCATATTCCACGACCGCTTTATTATGTCCATGGCAGCCTCCCGTATATCTCTTGAAGTGTATGTCGGAAACTCTAATTTTTTCTGTCTGCTTATTGTTTTAAACTTAGGGTCTTTTATCATTACTTGAACAGTTGTACATTTTAACCCCTTTTTCCTCATGCGTGACGCTATACTGTCAGATAAAGCATATACACCTCCGCGTATTTCTTCTTCTCCCAGTAAATCTTTTCTGAATGTTATCCCATTCCCGACGGACTTGACCTCATTTTTTTCGTATATAGATTTTACCGGCTCATTATCAAGTCCTCTTGCGTATCGGCTCAGCATAATACCCGCCTTACCAAAATGTTCTGTAAGTATATGTTCGTCAAGTGATGCAAGCTGACCTATTGTTTTAATTCCTATACGTTCCAATTCATCACCGGTCTTTTTCCCTACAAAAAGCAATTCACGCACAGAAAGAGGATAAATAAATAGTTTCCAGTTATCCACCGAAAACACAGTTGTAGCGTCAGGTTTTTTATAATCACTTCCAAGCTTTGCAAACACTTTGCAAAAGGATACTCCCACAGATATTGTAAGTCCCGTTTCCTCACGAACTCTTTTACGCAGTTCGTTTGCAATTTTTACACCGTCACCAAAAAGTCTTTTACTCGCCGTAACATCAAGCCAAGCCTCATCAAGCCCAAAGGGTTCAACATAATCAGTATATTCTTTATATATATCCATTACACGTTTTGAATATTGACTGTACAAATCATGATGCGGTCTAACCATAACAAGATCGGGACATTTTCTTTTAGCCTGCCAAATTGTTTCTGCTGTTTGTATACCAAACTTTTTCGCTATTTCATTCTTTGCAAGTATAATGCCATGGCGGCTTTCCTCATCACCACCCACAGCCATCGGTACCGTTTTCAGTTTAGGATTTTGCACACATTCAACACCGGCATAAAAACCATTACAGTCACAATGAAGTATTGTACGTTCCATCATTACCTCCGGCTATATTTGTTTTTTAACTATGGTATAGTCATCACCCATGCGGAAATAAGGGCATCCTCTGCCGCTGTCCATTCTGTAACGATACACATCGTCCTCATCCATATTAACAGCACAAGCATAGCACTCATATTCATCATCATAATAGTAATTTATACAGTATTCGCAGTTTGTCCCCTTTTTCATTTCACTCACTCCTTCCGCAAATAACCATTTTCTTCTATATTTATTATACCATATAAAACACACTTTTACAATTAAATTTATTGTTTTAAAACTTTTTATCACTTAGTATTTTACATTAATCTTATTGACTAAAACTGTCAATCCATTGTATAATATAGTTAATAATTTTACCATTAGAAACGGAGTGATTTTTATGCAGTTTAAAGAAAATACAGATTTTGACCTTATAGGTTTAGGTGAAGTAATGCTAAGGCTTTCACCGCCTAATAAAGAAAAGATTTCACAAAGCGAAACTTTTGAAAAAAATGCCGGCGGAAGTGAACTTAATGTTGTTTCCGGTGCTGCAATGCTTGGAATACGTTCAGCAATCATTACAAAACTGCCGGAAAGCAAAATGGGACATTTTATCAGAAATAAAATTCGTTACGGAAACGTGTCTGACGACTATATTATTTATGATCATTCAGACGACAGACGTCTTGGAATTTATTATTATGAAAGCGGTGCATATCCAAGAAAATCATCTGTTATTTACGATAGAGCAAAGTCAAGTTTTACTACTCTTTCACTTGATGAACTTCCTGACGATATTTACGAAAAGACAAAGATATTTCATATATCAAGTATCACATTGGCACTTGATCCAAATTTAAAAGAAACATCAATCGAAATGATTAAGCGTTTCAAAGCGGCAGGTGCGTACATATCTTTTGATGTAAATTACCGTGCGGCATTATGGAGCGAAGAAGAAGCAAAAAAGACTATCGAATCAATATTCCCTTATGTTGACTTTCTTTTTGTTTCTGAAGAAACATCACGCAGAATGCTTCAGCGTACAGGCACTCTCGAAGAAATCATGCAGGGCTATGTTAAGGATTACGGCTGTACACTTGTTGCAACAACTCGCCGAGAAGTTGTAAGTCCAACACATCACAACTTTAATTCAAAGATGTACTATAACGGACAATTCTATGAGGAAGCACCATATAACAATATAGAAGTAATTGACAGAATCGGTTCAGGCGACGCATACCTTGCAGGTGTACTTTTCGGACTTATTAAACATGGTACTCCGGAACGTGCACTCGAAATAGGAAATGCACTTTCAGCAGTTAAAAACACCGTACTTGGTGATATGTCTGCCAGCAGTATAGACGAAATTGAAAGCGTTATAAAATCACACAAGGCAACAGGCCATCAAGATGAAATGGTAAGGTAAAAACGGAGGCGAATTTATTTGCGTAAATTTTTTTGTGCTATAATATTTGCTGCCGCAATGCTTTTTAGTGTGTCATCAGCATATGCTGACGGATATTTATTCAAATTAAAGGACAATATTGCTGTTTCCTATTCCCTTGATAATTCTGTAAAAGCAATTCCTCTTACAGATGATAATATCATATATTCAGCAGATAGTATAGATGATATTTATAATTTCACAGACTCTGATAATATCGAAACAATTTTTGAAAACGTTAAAGTAGAACTGTTTGATATGCCAAATGATCCTTATTACCCAAACCAGTGGGGTTTTCAAGTTATTAATTCCTATTCTGCTCATTCTGCCGGTTTAAACGGATATGGAGTAAATGTAGCAGTTATTGATTCAGGCATTAATTACGGTCACGAGGATATTGACACAGTCAAAATAACAAAGCAAATAAATATGCTTTCAGGTACATCTGATGTAACTGACGAAGTAGGTCACGGTACCTTTGTTTCAGGCATAATAGGTGCCGATACTGATAATGGAATAGGCGTTTCAGGTATAGCTGATGGTGTAAATTTTTCTGTTTACAAAATTTTCACAGGCAAAACAACAGATTTTAGTTATCTGCTTTCTGCTTTTTCTGACTCCGTAAACAGCGGTTGTGATGTTATTAATATGAGCCTTGGAGTGTCAGCTTCAGCACTTTCATACGAAGCAAAAGCCACACTGCAATCTATTGTAGACACAGCTGCCCAAAAAAATATTTTACTAATTTCAGCCGTCGGTAACAATTCAAATTCCACACTAAATTATCCCGCAGCACTTGAAGGAGTTACAGGTGTAGGTTCTGTCGGCAAAACACTGGAGCATTCATCTTTTTCAAACACAAACGAAAGCGTATTTGTATGTGCACCGGGCGAATACATGTCAAGCACATGGTACGGTGAAAGTAACAGCTACAATTTAGCCGCAAGTTACGGATCATCGTCCGGAACATCTTTTTCTACCCCGATAGTAACAGCAATGGCTGCACTTGCAAAACAGGCAAATAAAGATATGAATTATATTGAGTTTCAGGAACTTTTGAAATCTTCTTCAACAGACCTTGGAACAGCAGGTTATGATACCGAATACGGATGGGGACTTGTAAATATAGAAAAATTTACACAGCTTTTAAAAGAGCGATATGGATTCTCTGTGAATATTGACAATGAAAATTCATCAGTTTCAATCAATAACTTTTACGACAACACTAAAATGTATACTGCATTTTACAAAGATGATGTACTGCAATCTGTCGTAACAGAAGATATACCTATCGGTTATTCGCAAATTCCACTTAACACACAAATCTTAGAAGAATATGACAGTGCATCAGTATTTTTCTGGAATGATATGATACCTCTGTCAAATAAATTATTGGTAAACTCTAAATAAAAAAATAACGGCATAAGCCGTTATTTTTTTGAAATAATATCCATTATTACTTTTTCCGCTTGCTTTATTTCATCATGAAATTCCCTTGCACTGACACGTGTTGCACCGCTTCCAAGTATAATAATCTGTTCAACATTATCAGATGTAGCAACTCGAACTCTGTGTTTTTTTCCAAGTTCATGGGTGGTCTTTTCAATATACATATCAGCAGTTTCCGCCTCTTTTGTGTATACCACATTTATGTTATGAATTTTTGTGACACTTCCCATACCGCCTTTAACCTTATAAGCATCAAACACCAGTATAAGCTCACACTGTTTAAAACCTTGATAATTACAAAGAATGTCTATAAGTCTGTCACGTGCCGCATCAAGACTTTGTTCTGCTAATATTTTTAATTCGTCCCATGCAAAAATAATATTATATCCGTCAACAAGCAAATAATCTTTTCCCTTTACCGTTACATTTGTTTTTCTTTTTTTATATTCGGGAGATGCCGTTTTTTTAACCGTATAAGAAGATACTTTACGTGTTATCGGTCCGTAGGTACGTTCAAAGATATGCATAAGTTCATTATCATCTGCCACCATCTCGACATATCTGTCAGCACATTCCGTTATAGTTTCTTCTTCCTCATTAAAATCTATACCGTCAAGGTGCATATAATCATACACTTCATTCCACTTAACCACAAATCCTGCACCGTGTGAACAAAATACAGAATCGGCAGGATTTTCAAGGTCATGCTCACTGTCATAGCCAATACTGTTTATAACATCTTCACTGTTATGACAAGGCTCATATCCGCACAAAATACAGCTTAGTCTTCCCTTACCGCTTGTATATGAAATAACCTCTGATGAATAGTCACGCATTTCACTTACAGGCACTTTACCCGAGATTACAGTCATCTCACCCATAGTTTGAGGCTGCGAAAACGTTCCTCCCATCTGCTGAATATCAGTCATAGCCCTGCCTATACATACCGACGGAACCTCCAAATAATATTCATACCACGGTTCAAGAAGCACACTTTCTGCCATTTTAAGTCCCTGTCTTACAGCTCTGTATGTAGCTTCTCTGAAATCACCGCCTTCAGTGTGCTTTTGGTGTGCTTTCCCCGCAACAAGTGTTATTTTCATATCGGTAATAGGCGAACCTGTAAGTACACCAATATGATTTTTTTCCTTTAAATGAGTTAATATAAGCCTTTGCCAGTTGCGGTCAAGGCTATCTTCACTGCAATCAACCGCAAAGCACATACCGCTTCCACGTTTTAAAGGTTCCATTAACAGATGAACTTCCGCATAGTGTCTTAGCGGTTCATAGTGACCTACTCCCTCGACAGCTTCCGAAATTGTTTCCTTGTACGCAATACCGCCGTGTGTAAATGTAACGTCATAATCAAACCTTTCCTTTATAACACGAGTCAAAACCTCAAGCTGTACCTCACCCATTACGTTTACATGTATCTCGCCAAGCTGTTCATTCCATACTATATTAAGCTGAGGGTCTTCTTCTTCAAGACGACGAAGTTTGGTAAGTGCAGTATGCACATCTACTCCGTCAGGAAGTTCCATTTTATACGTAAGAACTGCTTCAAGCACTGCTTCCTTTGAGTCTTCCTCTCTTCCAAGTCCCTCGCCCGGATATGTTTGTGTCAGTCCCGTTACTGCACAAATCATACCGCCGCACACTTCATCAACAGCCATGTATTTCGCTCCGGAGTATATTCTTATTTGATTTACCTTTTCATTCCATTCGTTTTTACCCTTACCAACAAGCTTGTCCTTTACTTTCAGCACTCCGCCTGTTATTTTCATATGCGTAAGACGTGTACCCTGCTCATCTTCAGATATTTTATAAATCTTTGCACCGAAATTGTCATCATAGATTATACGTCTTGAATAAAGGGATATACCCTCTAAAAATTCCTTTACACCTTCATTTTTTAACGCAGAGCCAAAAAAGCACGGAAATACTCGTCTTAAAACTATCCCGTTTCTTATATCTTCAATTTTGACATTACCATTTTCCAGGTAACTGTTCATCATAGTTTCATCACACATGGAGATTTCATCAAGAAACTCCTCATTGTCTATACCATTAGTAAAATCAATACATCCGTCACCAAAACGCATTTTAAGTTCTGACATAACACTTTCTTTATCGGCACACAAATCCATTTTATTTACAAATATAAATGTAGGTACATTATACCTTTTAAGAAGACGCCATAATGTTTCCGTATGATTTTGTACTCCGTCTGTACCGCTTATTACAAGAACGGCATAATCCATTATGCCGAAAGTACGTTCCGTTTCGGCAGAGAAATCAATATGTCCCGGAGTATCTACAAGTGTTATTTCTGTATCTTTAAAGTTTAATACTGCCTGTTTTGAAAATATCGTAATACCTCTGTCTTTTTCTATTTCATTCGTATCAAGAAATGCATCTCCATGGTCTACTCGTCCAAGTTTCCGTATTTCTCCGGCAGTATATAAAAGTCCCTCGGACAATGTTGTTTTGCCCGAATCGACATGGGCAAGTATTCCTATTACAAGTCTGTTCATCTATATTATTCTCCGTCCATAATGGCTTTAAATACATTTTCTGCGTATTCAATACATCTTTTGCATGAAGTTGATGCACCTGTTTTTGACTGTACTTTATCAAATGTGTCTGCACCGCTTTTAACAGCACTTCTTATATCTGCTATTGTAATATTCATACAGTTGCACACTAATTTTTTATCATTCATTAAAAATCACCTCATATTTTGTATTATACCATTATTATTAGTCTATGTCAAAAACAAGTATAGACAATACTCTTAAAAAGTGGTAAACTGTTTTATAGAAACATATAATATTTTAATTTAAAGATTGAAGGGAGCATATAAAATGAAAGTAATTTTAGTAAACGGAAGCCCACACGAAAAGGGCAGTACATACACTTCTCTTTGTGAAACAGCAAAGGCTCTTAACGACAGCGGTATTGAAACTGAAATTTTTTGGCTCGGTATTGATCCTCTTGCCGGTTGTATCGGCTGTGGCAGCTGCGGTAAAACAGGTAAATGTTTTAGAAATGACAAGGTAAATGAGCTTAGCGAAAAGCTTGACGGTGCAGACGGTTTTGTATTCGGCTCACCTGTTCACTATGCTTCAGCATCAGGTGCTTTAACTGCTTTTATGGACAGATTGTTTATGTCAGCAGGAAGTAAAATGCGTGGAAAGCCTGCCGCAGCAGTAGTAAGCTGCAGAAGAGGCGGTGCAAGTGCAGCATTTGACCAGATTAACAAGTACTTTACAATAAATGCTATGCCAATAGTTTCTTCTCAATATTGGAACCAAGTACACGGAAACAACGCCGATGAAGTCTGTCAGGACGAAGAAGGCATGCAAACACTCCGTATTCTTGGCAAAAATATGGCTTGGCTTATTAAGTGTATTAAGTTGGGCAAGGATAACGGCATTACAATGCCTGAACTTGAAGCAAAAATTAAAACAAATTATATCAGATAAAGTAAAAGGGCTGATAAAAATCAGCCCTTTTTTCATACTTAGTTATTCTTTGGAACTGTTTCCCAGTCCTTTAGGAATCTTTCAATACCATTATCTGTAAGCGGATGATTAATCATCTGAGCAATTACCTTATAAGGCACAGTTGCAATATCACAGCCTGCTCTTGCAGCATCTATTACGTGAATAGGATGTCTGATACTTGCTGCAATAATTTCTGTCTGAATGTTGTGAATCTTAAAGATGTCTGCAATCTCTTCAATAAGAATCATACCATTTGAACCTATGTCATCAAGTCTGCCAAGGAATGGGCTTACGTATGTAGCTCCTGCTCTTGCAGCTAAAAGTGCCTGTGCAGCTGAGAATATAAGAGTAACATTTGTCTTTATACCAAGCTTTGTAAGCTGTTTTACTGCCTTTAAGCCTTCTGCACACATAGGTATTTTAATAACGATATTCTTGTTAAGTGCAGCAAGAGGCTTTGCCTCCTCAACCATCTTATCAGCCTCAAGTGAAATAACTTCCGCACTGATAGGTCCGTCAACAATAGTTGTAATTTCCTTTACCACTTCTACAAAATCTCTTCCCTCTTTTGCAATAAGTGATGGGTTAGTTGTTACACCGCAGATAACGCCCATATCATTAGCCTGTCTTATTTCATCGACATTGGCTGTATCCACAAATAATTTCATAAAATCTCCTCCTAAATATTTACTAATTTAATTATATAGAATTTTTAAATTATAGTCAATACATATTCTTGAAAAAAAGAAAGAAATGATGTATAATAATTTCATCTTAAAACGGAGGTAGATAAAATGGGTAAATACACATATAAACCACAGGGTGTATGCAGCGTACAGATAGACTTTGAGGTAGAAGACGGAATTGTAAAAAACGTACACTTTACAAGAGGCTGCAACGGAAATACTCAAGGTATAAGTGCACTTGTAGAGGGTATGAATGTGGATGAAGTAATAAAAAGACTTAAAGGTACAAACTGCGGCGGACGCGGAACATCATGTCCTGACCAGCTTGCACGTGCATTAGAGCTTAGCAAAAATCAGTAATAAAAACAATTTTTCCTTCATATACTGTATATAGGCATAGCCATAACTGTGTATGGAGGTTTTTACTTTGCAGATAATTACTATACGAAAAAAATCACTTATAAGATACGCTTCTTTTTTACTAATATTATTTTTGGGTTTTGGAACGGTTATGGTATCTCGCGGAATAAAGCCTGAAACTACTGAAATCAAATTATATTTTGTAGACGAACAAATGATGCGTCTTATTCCCGTTAGTACGACAATCCCGAAAACCACTACTGACAGAATGGCACAGCATGTTTTAGACGAGATTATGGAAGGCCGTGACGATAACCCAAAAATACGGCGTCTTCTGCCATATAAAAAACACGGTCTTACCTTCAAAGTAGAGGACAATATAGCTTATGTAAATATTGACAAATATATAGCAGAAAATCATCCGGACGGTCGTGATATTGAAATGCTCACTGTATATTCAATCGTAAACTCATTGGCGGAAATAGATGGTATTATAAATGTGCGTTTTACCATAGACGGTGAATCACAAAAGGACTTTATGGGCTATCTTGATATGCGTGAAACCTTTATTCCTGACTATTATGTATAAAAGGCACTGATATAATCAGTGCCTTCATTTTATTTTGCTTTTTCCAATAATTCTGTAAGTTCTTCTTTATTAAATAAATATTTATTATCACAGAAACGACAGGTAAGTTCCGCTTCTCCCTGGTCTTCAATAAGTTCTTCAAGTTCCTTTTTGCCGATAGAAATAAGTGCCTTTTCCATTCGTTCCTTTGAGCATGTACACTTATATTCAGGCTCTGCTCCTTTATTTTCACATACCATCGAAAATCCTTCAGTTACTCTGAATAATATATCCTCGGCTGTCATACCGGCTTTAATCATATTTGTTACCGGCGGTAAATCCTTTAATATTTCTTCCAGTTTTACTGCCATATCCTCTGTCGCTTCAGGCATAAGCTGTATCATAAATCCACCTGCTGCAATAACAGTATTATCTGTATCCACAAGTACGCCTAATCCGATAGATGTGGGAACCTGTTCACTTTTTGCATAATAATAAGTCAAATCCTCTGCAATTTCACCTGATACAAGTGGAATTTGACCTGAATACGGTTCTTTTAGTCCAAGGTCACGCACAACACTTAAATATCCTCCAGCTATTGCACCGCCGACATCAAGTTTACCCTTATTGTTTAGCGGTCTTTCTACATACGGATTTGATACATACCCACGAACCTTACTGTTACAGTCTGTAACTGCAACAAGACTCTCTATTTCGCCATTACCTCTTATTTGAAGAGTAAGGCTGTCCGTTTCATTTTTAAGTCCGGCTGCACCCATTATTGCTGCACCTGTTAAAAGTCTGCCAAGTGCTGCTGTTGCTACAGGATACGTTCCATGTATTCTCTGTGCCTCATTTACCGTATCTGTCGTAATTGCCGCAAATACTCTTATTGCACCGTCTATACTATTTCCTCTTACAAGTTTATCTGCCATATACTTTATCTCCTATTCTACATTAACATTTACTGTATAATTGTCTTGAAGACCTACATTCTCGCCCTTGAGTTTTACCGGTAAACTATATGTTCCCTTTCCTAACCCCGAAACGTCAACATAAGCCTGTACAGTATCTTGATTAACTTTTCCTTCTTCTCCCCATACCATTACTGTAACACTGTCGGCACTGGCCGTAAGCCCCTGCGGTACATTTTCAGTCTGCACACTTAAATCAAGCTGCACTATTGATTTTTTTACAATATCTGCTCTAACTTTAACACGCCGTACATCCTCCGGAATATATACTCCTCCGGGGACTTCTACCTCATATTCACCTTCACCGTTTTTGGGCAGTGAATCTATCCTCGCAACAAGATATTCCGTATTATTCCCTTCTTCCGTTCCGACTGTTATACTTTGCGGTGTTACTACTGTTTTATTATTTTTTATTAAATATTCAGCCTCTAATTCTGCAGTAAGTGCAGGTACAACTGTAAGAGTCTTGGCATTATATATTTTATTTGATATATTGACAGATGACCGTGTACTTTCAAGTGTTTCGTTATCCTCTATAAATCCTCCCGATTCATTTACCAAAAGATAATTAACACTTTCAACTCCATCTTCTTCTAAATTTGATATATCTACCGTTGCCACTCCTCCTGCTACATTATCAAGCTCACTTGCCGCACCGGTAATTGTAACCTTTGGATCATCTATTACAGAATGTACAACTTTATTTTTCAGGGTACCTGTCTGTTTTACAGTCACATTTATATCTTTACTTACCAGTCTTTCAACTTCTATCGGAATATCTCCATAATTTTCTCTTTCAACAGTTATTCTTGTTGTAGGAGTTGATATTGTACCCGAAAGAGTGTATTCTCCAGTACTATTTACATCATCAACATTTACCTGCACGTATATATCGTCCATAAAATTCATTAAATCACTTCTCTTACCTGTCACAACAACAGACAACGATGGGATTTTTTTCTTATTCGTAATGACAAGACCTTTTTCTCTCATTGCCATTTCACCTATGAATCTTACATCCAAATCCGAAACAGTTGTTGTTATGTCCGGGTCGTTTACATATATAACCGTAAACCAAACTATAACCGCAAGGAAAATAGACAACGCTATTGTACGTACTTTCTTTGTATGATGTTTATTCTTTTTATTCTTGTCAGTTTCATTATCCGTTCTCAACATATTTTCAGATTGCTCAACGCCATCCTCTTTTCTTTTCTTTTCTATCTTTTCGTCCTTATCCATCATTTAGACCTCCAGAACTTAAACTTGTCTATCTTCTGATTTGCCTCTGTTCCCTGACTCATAATCTTTTTAAGTGCCTTCGAAAGTGATTCCTTTGAAAGATTTCTTGTAAGTGAACCGTTCATTGCTATTGAGATTTTTCCCGTTTCCTCACTTACTACTATTATTACAGCATCCGTAACTTCACTTAATCCTATTGCAGCTCTGTGACGTGTTCCCAAATCACGGGAAAGATTATTGTTTGCTGTAAGCGGCAAAAGACAGCCTGCTGTAACAATTCTGTTATTCCTTATTATAACCGCCCCGTCATGAAGTGGAGTATTTGGCACAAATATATTTTCTAAAAGTCCGCTTGAAACGGCAGCGTCAAGCGTTGTACCTGTACTTATAAATTCACCAAGCTTTGTTGTACGCTCCATTACTATAAGCGCACCTGTCCTTGTTTCTGACATATCCGCCGCCGCCTGTGCAACAGAATCTATAACCCTGTATATTTCCTCATCAGTCGTATCTGCTGCAAAATCAATTATATTTCCTACTTTAAACCTACCCATCCTTTCAAGCAAGTTACGAAGCTCAGGCTGAAAAATTACAATCAGTGCAAAAGCACCTATTTGCATAGCACCACCTAATATGTAATTAAGTGCATTAAGTTTCAGCCATTGACTTAGGAAAAAAACAACGAACAAAAATACAATACCCTTTACAAGCTGCATTGCCCTTGTTTCTCGTATAAGATTTATTAAATAATAAAATATAATCGCAACAATAAGTATATCTATTACGTCGCTAAGTCTTAAAAGACGTGTATATTTTATTATATATTCAAAAAAAGCGTCCATAGCTATGTTTTTCCTTTCAAATATTTATACATACATCTATTATTATACTACATTTCCGGCTCTTTTGCTATACAAAAATAAAATTTTTTATTGTATATTTTGTATTTTTGTGTTATAATAAGCACGCAGTGCTAAAATATCGTAATATGCACCGCTTATATTTACATATAATTCGATTTACGAAAGGAAGTATTTTTTATGAAAAAACAATTTATAAGTATGTCACTTGCAGCAGTGCTTGCGGCTTCTTCAGCAGCGTCTGTATTTGCAGTAAATGATACGCCGACTGTTTTCGTTGATAACAGCAAAATTTTCTTTGACGATCAGGCTCCTGTAATATTAGGCGAAGGCACAACACTTGTTCCTGCAAGAGGTGTTTTTGAAGCAATGGGTGCAAAGGTTGAATGGGCAGAAGATACAAGAACTGTATCTGTAACAAGCAAAGACGGAAACACTATTATTAAACTTGTAATTGATGATCCGACAATGAAGGTATATGATATGAGCGGATTGTTTGGTGCTCTTATGTCAGGCCAAGACTTCAAAGCTCCTGAAACACCGGTAACTCTTGAAGTTGCACCTCAAATCATTAACGACAGAACAATGATTCCACTTCGTGCAGTAAGTGAAGCTATGGATGCAACCGTTGAATGGGACGGCGACAACTACACAATAGATATTTCTACAGGAAATGCTCCTTCAGCAGAAAAACTTGAAAGCATGATTTCACTTTCACTTTCAGCTGATAAACTGACTGTGGGTGCTGATGAAGAAGTTGCAATCTATGTAAATGCAAAGAATCTTCCTGAAAACATATTTGTATCAGGTGTTACATCTGCAATAGAATATGATTCTGAAAACTTTGAATTTGTAAAAGCTGAACTTGTAAATGGCGATACTGTTATAGATGGTGCATTAGGTGCTGCTAACGCAGAGTTTTCAAAAAATATTTTGAAAGCTGCTTCTATAACAATTGATGCTGAAAAAGCAGCTAAAGAAGATGGTTCTGTTATGAAACTTACATTTAAATCATTAACAGGCAATAAAGGTTCTTTCACACTTTCAAACGGCTATGATACAAAACTTGGATATAATACTTATATAACACTTGACAACACTGAAAACAAATCTTCATCATTATATGAAGGCAATAACTTGTACATTGACACAACTGCTGTTGTTGTAAATGACGATACTACTCCGGAAGCAACAGTTTCTCCAGAAGCAACTGCTGCTCCAGCGGCAACAACTGCTCCAGAAGCATCTGCTACTCCTGAAGCAACCGCTACTCCAGTGGCAACAGCTTCTCCAGAAGCAACTGCCACTCCTGAGGCATAAAAATCAGCAATTACAAAAACAAGGACGTTCCTGCGGGGCGTCCTTTATATTTTTACGGAGGTGATATTTTATGGAACAAACACCGTTAGCTTTTAGAACTCACGTTTCAATATTTGGCAATACAAATGCCGGAAAATCATCACTATTTAATAAACTAATAGGTCAGGATATGATGATTGTATCAGATAAACACGGTACAACGACAGATCCTGTTACAAAGGCAATGGAACTTCTGCCATACGGTCCTATTGCCCTTACCGACACTGCCGGATTAGGTGATTTTAGCGAAATCGGTGAAAAAAGAATAGAAAAGACAGATAAAATTCTTGAAAGAACTGATTTTGCTATTTATACAGCTGCATCTGACAGTTTTGATGAAAATTCATATTTAGAAATGAAAAAACAATTTGACAAAAAGCATATTAACCATTTACTTGTCTTTACTAAATCAGATTTGAACACATCAGATTTAGCAGCAAAGTACAATGATGCAGTATTCGTATCTGTTTTTGACGATAATTCAATAGAAAATCTAAAAAAAGTACTTGAACAGAAACTATCAGAAATAAAGCCTGCTGATGACACAATGATAGGCGGACTTTTACCGCCGGGTTCGACAATTGTGCTTGTCGTTCCAATTGACTCAGAAGCTCCTAAAGGCAGACTTATTCTTCCTCAAGTACAATTTTTACGTGACTGTCTTGATAATGGGATGAAAGCCGTCGTAGTACGTGATACTGAGCTTGAAGAAACTCTCAAAGAATTAAATCATGTTGATTTAGTAGTAACAGATTCTCAAGTCTTTGGATATGTTTCATCTGTTGTACCAAAGGAAATAATGCTTACATCGTTTTCAATGATGATGGCAAAGATGAAAGGTGATATAACAAAACTTATACAGGGTGCAAACGCAATTAAATCACTCAAAGACGGCAGCAGAATACTTATGGCTGAAGCATGTACCCATAATGTTTCACACGAGGATATAGGCAGAATTAAAATACCTAAACTACTCCAAAAATGTACCGGCAAAAAACTTGAATTTGAATATTATGTGCATCACGATTTTCCAAAGGATTTATCTAAATACGACCTTGTTATTCACTGCGGCGGATGTATGATAAATTCACGTTCAATGAATAATCGTATTGAATTTTGCCTTGAAAATAATGTCCCTATTACAAACTACGGAGTTGTTCTTGCGTACGTAAACGGAATATTGGAACGCGGCTGTAAAATTTTTGAAAAATGATAAAAAGTGTACAGTTTTTTAAACTGTACACTTTATTTTTTTCTTATAATAGATAAAATAGAACAAGCATGACAACACTGCCGCAATAGTCCAGCCTATCGGCCATGATAACCATATTCCTATTTCAGAATTCATTGCATAAGAGAAGGCATACGCTAATAATACTCTTAAAATCAAGTCTGAAAAAGTTGTTGTCATAAAATCTTTCATACGTCCAGCACCACGCAAAACTCCGTCAAATACAAGCTTTACAGCTATTAGAAAATAGAACGGCGAAACTATTCTTAAAAATATTTTACCCATATCTATAATATCTTTTTCGCTGCTATTTACAAATATATTCATCATTGCTTTCGGGAAGATAAAATATGCAATGAAAAACGGCATAGCCACCGTTACAAGCATAATTATACCTGCTTTTAATCCTTTAGGTATTCTAATTAGTTTACCGGCACCAATGTTTTGTGCTGTATAGCTTGACATAGCATTACCCAAAGCTGAAAAACACGTTATTGCAAATGTATTGAGTTTAATTGCTGCACTGTACCCTGCTATAACGTTGGCACCAAAGAAATTTACTCTTGTTTGTATAAATAAGTTTCCTACCGATACAAAACTCTGCTGCAAAATACTTGGTATAGCCACTCTTGAGATTCGTCCAAGCATTCGCCAAGAAAATTTTTCATATTTTCCTGATTTTATAGCACGCATTCGCTTTATCAGTACAGCAAATGCCAATATTGACGATATACCCTGAGCTATAAATGTTGCCCATGCGACTCCTGCAACACCCATATTAAATGCAGTAACAAATAACACGTCAAGTATTATATTGCCGACAGATGAGGCTATAAGAAAATATAACGGTGTTCTGCTGTCACCCATAGCTGTAAAAACTCCTGTACATATATTATATAAAAATAAGAATGTAAGTCCGGCTATGTAAATATTAAGATACACCATAGAATCAACCATAATATCATTTGGAGTATCAAGCATAAGCAGCATACCTCTGCACAAAATCAGTCCACCGCCAGTAAGCACAACTGCAAGCACCACCATTGAAATTACAGATGTAAATACCGATGTTTTAAGCTTTTCAAAATTTTTCGCACCAAACAGTTGTGATATAACAACAGCCGCACCGATATTTGTTCCTGTTGCAATCGCCATAAAAATCATAGTAATAGGATACGACGCACCAACAGCAGCCAGAGCAGATGCACCTACAAATTTACCTGCCACAACACTGTCCACTATATTATACAGCTGTTGAAATACCACGCTTAAAAGCATTGGCATAGAAAAGCTCCAAAGCATTTTTGAGGGCTTCCCCTCCGTTAAATCAGTAATCATATATACTCCTCCTCACATAAATTAAGCTGCCGCCCTTCGGCGACAGCCCATATTTTTTATTCTTTACCGTTCCAGCAATAAGTACATAACTTGCATTCCGGAAGTCCTACTGATTCAATCATATCATCAAGTCTGTGGAAACGCAATGAAGTAAAATTAAGCTGTTTACAAATTTCATCAATCATTTCCTTATAATTTTGACTTTCAGGGTTAGTATAATCTGCTAACACCTCATCGCTTACGTTGTCACCCTCACGAGCTTTTATAACACGTCTTGCAATAAGGTCAAGTTCTGACTTTGAACGTGAGAAGTTCAAATAAGGACAACCAAACATAATCGGCGGACATGCCGGACGGATATGAACCTCCTTAGCACCGCTTTCATATAAAAACTCAGTTGTTTCACGAAGCTGAGTACCTCTAACTATTGAGTCATCAATAAGTAATAGACTCTTATCATGTATTAATTCCTCAACAGGAATAAGCTTCATCTTTGCAATCAAATCTCTCTGAGCCTGTGTCGGAGGCATAAATGAACGAGGCCATGTCGGTGTATATTTAATAAACGGTCTTGCAAAAGGTATTCCTGACTCATTTGCATATCCTACCGCATGAGCAATACCTGAATCAGGTACTCCTGCAACAATATCAGGATTTACACCGCCGTCTGCCATATCACGTTTTGCCAGCATTTCACCGCAGCGATAACGCATATTTTCTACATTTATACCTTCATAACAAGATGTAGGATAACCATAATAAATCCATAGGAATGTACATATTTTCATTTCTTCGCCTGCCGGAGAAACGGTTTCCACACTTTCAGGAGTTATAAATACAATTTCTCCCGGGCCTAAATTCTTATAGTCAGTATATCCTAAATTTAAGTACGCAAAACTTTCAAAGGATGCACAAAAACCGTCGTCGTTTTTACCGATAATAATCGGTGTTCTTCCCATCTTATCACGAGCTGCATACATACCGTCGGGAGTAAGAATAAGCATACTCATTGAACCTTTTATGACTTTTTGAGCAAGCTGTATACCCTTTACAATACTATCCTCCTGATTAATTATTGACGCAACAAGTTCTGTTTGGTTAATATTTCCGCCACTCATTTCAAGGAAATGAGGGTTACCTTTCTCATAAGCCATTTTAAGAAGTTCATCGCTGTTACTTATAAGACCAACAGTGGTAATAGCAAAATTACCAAGATGTGAACGAACTATAAGCGGCTGCGGTTCATTGTCTGAAATACAACCTATACCGGATGTACCCTCCATTTTTTCCACGTCACGTTCAAACTTTGTTCTAAACGGTGAATTTTCTATATTGTGAATAGCTCTGTCGAAACCATTCTCACCATGCACCACCATACCGCCTCTTTTAGTTCCAAGATGCGAATGATAGTCAATACCAAAAAATAGGTCAAACACGCAATTCTTCTTTGAAATAACGCCGAATATACCTCCCATAATTACCCCTTTCTCTTCTCTGTACCTTTGCTGTTACTTTTGTATATCTACATCTACCGGATATTTACCGCTGAAACAGCCGTCACAATATCCGCAGTTTGCATTCGGAATGATTTTTTTAAGTAAATCAACACTTAAAAAACCAAGACTGTCTGCACCTATGAGTTCTCTTATTCCTTCCATACTGTAATTGCAGGCAACAAGCTGTTCCCTTGACGGTACATCTGTACCAAAGAAACACGGCCACATAAATGGCGGTGCTGACGAACGCACATGCACCTCCTTTGCACCGCAATTACGCAAAAGACTCACTATTCTCTTTGATGTTGTACCACGGACTATTGAGTCATCTACCATAACAACTCTTTTTCCTTCCACTGTACTTTTTAAAACGTTCAGTTTTATTCTTACGGCATTTTCACGCATAGCCTGTGAAGGCTGAATAAAAGTTCTGCCGATATATTTGTTCTTAACAAAACCTATGCCGTACGGAATACCGGACTGCTGTGCATATCCCATTGCGGCACTGAGTCCCGAATCAGGAACACCGATTACCACATCGGCATCTACAGGATACTCCTGTGCCAAATATTTACCTGCAAGCATTCTTGAATCATGAGCAGACTGTCCTTCTATAATGCTATCAGGACGTGCAAAATATAAATATTCAAATATACACATCGTATGTGGTTTTTTTCCGACATGCGTTTCAATACTTTTAATCTCACCGTCTTTGACAACAACTATCTCACCTGGCTTTAAGTCACGTTCAAACTCAGCACCTATACTGTCAAGTGCACATGTTTCGGATGCAAAGACAATCGCCTTGCCCTTTCTTCCCATGCACAGCGGTCGAAATCCCCACGGATCTCTTGCCGCTATAAGTTTTTGCGGACTCATCACTATCAAAGAAAATGCACCTATAAGACGGTCTATCGTCTTTTCAAGTGCTTCTTCAACACTGCCTGATTTAAGGCGTTCTTTTGCAATGGTATATGCAATCATTTCTGTATCAGTAGTTGTTTGGAAAATTGCTCCTGAAACGCTAAGTTCCTTTGCAAGTTCATCTTTATTTACAAGATTTCCGTTATGTGCAAGGGCAATGTTTCCCTTTGA
Organism: uncultured Clostridia bacterium; assembly: GCA_944390495.1. Taxonomy (GTDB): domain Bacteria; phylum Bacillota; class Clostridia; order UBA1381; family UBA1381; genus Hominilimicola. The sequence goes on along the minus strand of CALXQE010000055.1, from coordinate 8,575 downwards.
ATATCTTAAAACAAGGGGCTGGGCGTTCTCACGCATACTTTCCCCAGTCGTAGAATAACGTACATGTCCTACTGCCATATTGCCGTTAAGCTTTGAAAGTATTTCCTCATTAAATACGTCGTTCACAAGACCCATGTCCTTATAGTGAGAAATGTCACGATTATTATTTACCGCTATACCACAGCTTTCCTGTCCTCTATGCTGAAGTGCATAAAGTCCGTAATAGGTACTTCTTGCAACATCACCATCCGGATCGTATATGGCAAATACACCGCATTCTTCACCAATTCTTCTGTCATTGAGCATAATAACACTTCCTTACTCAACAAAACGCCTTTGCTTTGATGAAAATTTTAATACTAATTTATTATATACTTTTTTTCTTTAAATTTCAACACCTTTTGCTTTAGAAATATATACTTTATTTACTATTACCTATAATTTTGCAATAGACATTTTATATTTAAAAAAATGCCACAAAAGTTAGTTTTTGTTAACATTATAAAACTGCTGTAACTTGACACCTTTTAGTATATGTAGTAAAATAACTATTAATAAATTGGAGGTCTTGATTATGAAAAGATTAACTGCACTTTTGACAATGTGCATTATGTTTACGCTTACTGCTGTTTCAGCACAGGCTGCCGCAAATGTAGCCGCACTTATGTATCATAGTGTTACATCTGACGAAAGCCGTATGGATGACTACACTGTTTCACCCGAGCAGTTTGAAAACGATATAAAGTATTTTACAGAACATGGCTACATAACATTAACCGCTTCTGAGCTTGCAAATGAAAGTATGGCAAATATAGACGGCAGAAAAATACTTCTCATCACACTTGATGACGGTTATGAAAATTTTTATACAGAAGTTTTTCCTATTTTAAAAAAATATAATGCTAAAGCTACCATGTTTCTTATAGGCTCATATATAGACCGCTATGGATATGTAACGCAAGAACAAGTATACGAGATGGCACACAGCGGGCTTGTAGAAATTGGTAATCACACCGATAATATACATCACGCACCGGTAGAACACCTTAAAACGATATATAATAACCCAAACTGTTTTTATGATATTATTGACGATATAAAAAACAATAACAACATATTAAAAAATATTACAGGTTATGATATAACAAGTATTTCATGGCCATATGGCTATTATACAGAAAGTATTGATTCTGCTGTAAAAAATAATCTTGGTTATAAAATTTCATTTAGCACACAATACGGCGTAAACTACTTTACAGGTAATACATACACTCCTCTAAAGCGTATGAACAGAGAACATTCCGCAACAACTGAGCAAGTTTTTGAAAGGGCTGACAGTAAGTTTAATTAATTATGAAAAGAAAAGTTATTGAAAAATTTAATGTAAAACTAAACAAAGATAATATACTGAAAACTCTCGGGTGTAATAAAGAAAGCAGTATATATAACACTGTTTCTGGTTACTTCTGTGAATTGGAATCCGAATTTTATAGTTTAGTGTCCCCCAGTGCAGCTTTTACGGTAGATGAAAAAAAAATATTCTGTCTTCTGACACTGGGAAACAAAATAAGCGATTTTGTAAAATCATTTTTTGACAATGGTGAAGGTATGAAAGGACTACTCGTTGACGCAATGGCTGACGAGTTTCTTTTTTCTATGGACAACATATTATCTGAACATATTAAAACTGAATGTGCAATATTAAATATGGGAATAAAATCAAGGCTTGATGCCCCTAAAGATTTTCCGCTGTCTGAGCAGGCTGTTATTTTAAATAAAACCAATCTTCAAAATGTAAGTTTAACAAGTGCATTTATGTTTGAGCCTGTAAAAACATTCGGATATATTCTTGAACTTACAGATGATAAAAATATTTTTAACGCACAGCACGACTGTTCTAAATGTTCAAATTTTAATTGTCCCAGAAGAAGTACAATTTCAAAAGGACATTTTGAAATACTTTCCTCCTATGACTACACTCCGAATATGAAAAACGGTGACAGTGCTGTATGTATAGATATCGGTACTACCACAGTTGCTTTTGAACTTATAACTAACAAGGGGACAGTAAAATCCCACAAAGAAATAAATCCCCAAAGACGTTTCGGTGCGGACGTACTTTCAAGAATCGAAAGTGCCAACAGAGGCAGAGGCAAAGAACTTTCTTCTCAAATACGCTATACACTGATAAAGGGATTTAAAGAAGTCACAAAGGATTTCGGGGACACAAAAAAAATTGTTATTGCAGCAAACACAACTATGGTTCATCTGCTTATGAATTATTCCTGCCAATCCCTTGGCAGTTACCCGTTTACATCAAAACACCTTGATACAATCATCACCTTTGCTGACAACGTTATCGGCAGTGGTATTTCAAGTGCCGAAACTTTTATTTTAGGCGGTATATCTGCTTTTGTCGGAGGTGATATTACAAGCGGACTTTATATGTGTGACTTTGATAAGTCTGATAAGGTTAATATGTTTATTGACCTTGGTACAAACGGCGAAATGGCAATAGGTAACAGAAAAAAAATCATGGTCACCTCCACCGCTGCCGGACCTGCATTTGAGGGAGGTCGTATTTCCTGCGGAACAGGCAGTGTTGACGGTGCAGTATGCGGCGTTGATTTAAAAAGCGGGACGTTAAAAACTATAAATGACAAGCCACCTGTTGGAATATGTGGTACAGGTATTATCGAACTGCTTTCTGAAATGAAGGATAAACATATTATTGATGAAACAGGTCTGCTTTTAGATAAATATTTTGATAAAGGTTATCCACTTACAGATAAAATAACGTTTACACAAAATGATATACGTCAGGTACAAATGGCAAAATCAGCCATAAAAGCCGGCATTGAAGTACTTGCAAAAAGCTACGGTATAAACCTTTACGATATAGATACTGTTTATCTTGCCGGTGGATTCGGTTATGGATTATCTGTGGAAAAGGCTTGTAATATGGGTATACTACCATCTGCCTTTTTAGGAAAAACAAAAACTATCGGTAACAGTTCTCTTGGAGGATGTGTAAAGTATGTCTGTCAAAATGACGGCAAACAACGTATTGAGCATATAAAAAATATCGCATCTGAAATATCACTCGGTAATAATGAGCTGTTTGAAAAATTATATATTGAGTATATGAATTTTTAAATAATATTGTAATACTAACTTTGTAAATATTTAGAAAGAAGATGAATTTTCAAAATGAAAAGGTATAACAAAAAAATAGCACTCACCGCTCTCAACATAGCAGTCCCTGCGATTATTGAGTCATTTTTTGTAGCATTTGCAGGACTTGTTGACTCCTTTATGGTAAGTTCCCTTGGTGCTAATGCCGTTGCGGCAGTCGGTCTTACAACTCAGCCGAAATTTGTCGGTTTTGCAGTGTTTCTTGCAATGAATGTTTCTTTATCAGCACTGGTAGCAAGGCGTTACGGAGCTGATAAAAGAAAAGAAGCAAATTCCATACTGCTTACTGCACTCATAATGATTGTTGCTATTTCTGCTATATTAAGCACACTCTTTGTTTTATTTGCACCTGCCATAATGAACTTATGCGGTTCAACTCCTGAAACGCATGACATGTCTGTTACATATTACAGAATCATAATGGGCGGTATGGTTTTTAATGCCATACAAATGGGTATTAATTCAGCACAGCGTGGTGCGGGAAATACCATGATAACAATGATTACAAACATAACTTCAAACACTCTTAACATTATATTTAACTATCTGCTCATAAACGGACATTTCGGATTCCCTGCATTGGGTATTGCAGGTGCAGCAATTGCTACGGTACTTGGTACAGTTGTAGCTGCGATAATGAGTATTATTTCGATAATGAAACCGGATTTTTTTGTAAGTATACCATACATAATAAAAGAAAAAGTCCGTCCGTCATGGCTTGCATTTAAAAACATAGTTAAAATAGGTTACAGTGTATTTTTTGAACAACTTCTAATGCGTGTAGGATTTATGATGACTGCTCTTATGGCTGCAAATCAGGGTAACTCCGCAATGGCAGCACATCAAGTTGCAATGAATATTATGAGTTTGTCCTTTGCCTTCGGTGACGGTCTTCAGGCTGCTGCTGTTGCTCTTATAGGCAGAAGTCTTGGTGAAAAGAAACCTGAACGTGCAAAGGAATTCGGTCATACATGTCAAATGATCGGCGGTATCATTTCAGTTGCCCTGGCTGTTATATACTTCTTTGGTGCCAAACTGCTTATGAGTCTATTCTTCAGCGAGGCTGATATTGTTGAGATAGGTGTAAGTATTATGCACGTTATAATCATTGTTGTACTTTTCCAAATTCGTCAAGTAATTTATATGGGCTGCCTCAGAGGTGCAGGAGATACATTCTATACTGCCGTTGCATCTATGGTCAGTGTTACAATTATAAGAACGATTGTTTCCTATGTCTGCGGATATGTCTTTAACTGGGGTATTGTCGGTATCTGGATGGGAGTTTTAGGTGACCAGGTTGCACGGTTCTTATTTGCTGTTATAAGATTTAAAGCAGGCAAATGGGTTAAAATTCAAATATAATATATTTTACAGACAAAATCATTTGATTTTGTCTGTTTTTTGTTTAAATACAACAAAAATATTGTACAAAATCCGTTTTTATGGTACGATATAGATAACATATAACAATTATGCTGAGGAGGGATTTTTATGAAAAAATTTTTGTGTTTATTTATATCATTTCTGTGTTTTTCTGCACATGTATGTGCAGATGAAATACACTACATAGAGTGGCCTGAAAATTATTCCTATTCATCAGATAATATATATGTCGCTGCCGAAAAAGATACAGGAATGATTATACCACTTTCCTATTACGGTGAATATCTCTATGCTTATACAAATCAAAATACAGAATTTGAATTTAAAGCTGTTACTCCGCAAAAATTCAGCGACTTGGACAATACCTTGTATTACACTCAATATATAGATGAAATGTCCGCAAGGGAAATTCTTGTTGGATTTGATGACGGTACTTTCAGACCTAATCAACCTCTTACACGAGCTGAAATGTCGGCAGTATTTTCAAGATTGTTTTCTATTCTTCCATCAAATAAAAAATCCGTTTTTTCAGATGTAACGGAAGATAGCTGGTACAGCGGATATGTAACTGCACTTTATGAAAAAGGTGTATTTAAAAAAGACGATAAGTTTAATCCTAATTCACCCGTTACTCGAGAGCAGCTTACAGCTATGACTTACCGTATGCTTTCTGATATGGGTTGTATAAATGAAACAGGTGAATATGATTTTTCAAATTATCTTGATTATGATACTCTGTCTGATTATGCAGTAGAACCTTATAATTTGCTTTTGTCAAATGATTATAGAATTATTTCTGATTGGCTTGAAAATGATTTTAATAACCTTGCTGATGATGAATATACACTTCAACCTGAAAAAAGCGTTACACGAGATGAGTGTGCAGAATTTTTGTCTAACTTGGTTTTTGATTTTGTAGACAATAATGCCCCTGCAATAAAACGTGATATTGCACCTGATGAGGAAATACCTATCCTTGACGGTTCTACTTCTACTTACAACATCACTGAAAATATATATTGGTACTATTACGATAACGCTTATAATCTTCCTGATTTTCCAAAGCAACATTCTAAAACTTCAAATGCTTATAAACGTCTTATAGACGGTGAGGTTGAAATGATATTTGTACCTGATCCCAGTGAAGATATTAAAAATTACGCTAAAGAAAAAGGTGTTACTTTAAAATATATCCCTATTGCCAATGAGGCTCTTGTATTTTTTACTTCAGCTAATAACCGTGCAAGTAATATAACAACTGAGCAGCTGTATGATATATATGTAAATAATACTCCTTATAACTGGAAGAAACTTGGTGGAAAGGACGCAGAACTTGTACCGTATTGCCGTAATAACGACAGCGGCAGCCATGCACAAATGGAGAAATTTATTCTTGACGGAAATGAAATAAATGAAGATATAAGACGTGAACGTACTTCATATATTATGTCCAGTATATTAACCGATGTTGAAAAATTTAATAATGAAAACAGCGATAAATATGCAATGGGATATAGTCTTTTTTACTATTATATTAATAACTATCGAATTCTCGGTCCGCTAAATTTGAAGATGTTATCAGTAAACAATATTGAACCTACCGAAGAAAGTATCGCTAACGGTTCATACCCTTATACAACTAATTACTATGCCGTTATACGTGATGAAGATAACCCAAAGGTCGAAGCTTTTGCTAAACTTATGCAAGGTGAGTTTGGTCAGGAAATTATACGCAGATCTGGTATGGGTGTAATAAAAAATACTGATTAAATTAAGCAGTAAACACTTTGTAACACAAAAAACATTTTAAGCTGCCTGTAAGATCACATAAAACAGGCGGCTTTTTATGTGATTTATATTTATCATCATTATAAATTTCAAATAATCACACTTTTTAATACTACGCATATTCTATATCAAGGGAACACCCTTAAAATATAGAAAGGACTGATTATAATGGCAGATTATAACAACCATCACTGTAATGATAACTGTAATGATAACTGCGATCATCCCTGTGACACAAATTTCCGCGAGGCTGTTTGCATACATACCGATAAGGTGTATGACAGTTGCAGAGATAAAGATTATGCAACATATATACATTATGTCATTGCAAATAAAGAGTACATCAGTTGATGTACTCTTTTAGTATGTTTAAATTATCTTTCTGCCGTAAATACCTGTGCTTTCGGTCCTGATGATGAAGACATATCATAATATGCATAATATACGTACTTATCATCAACATTCATAATAGAGCTTTTATTATATCCCTCCAGCGGAACTTCGCACATTTCTTTTAACGATGCAACATCATTTCGCTTTTGAGAATACAGTTTATTTCCTGATATATAATATATCATATCATCTTTGATAAATTTACTTATGCTATAATCACCCGGAGTTTCAGCGGCATTGTCTGCTAATTTATTAATATTTTGTCCATTGTAATCTATTGAATAATATGTTCCGACACTGCTGCTGTCAGAATAATACAGATTGTTTTCATCACACAAATACATATACGCTGAATCATTATTTACAAATTTTTCAGATACATTATTTTCTAAATTTACTCTGTTGATACCCGCATTGGTATAATAGTCCGGCAATTCCTTGACTTGATTGTAATACATATAATTATTAACAATATATATCTCTGTATTGTTAGCTGCATCATCAACAATAAGCTTATTATCAGATCCATTTGTATCGCACGAATATATACTTGCCGGTAATATGTCAGAACCTTCCTCACCTGTGAGATAATATATTCTTCCGTTATAGTAACAAAAACTATATATATCTCCCAAGTTCATCATGCCATACGGCAATTGATTAATGTCAACATTACCTGGTGAAAAAACAAATCCACCGTTTGTCCCTGCCAACGGAGTTACATATACATTGTCACCAATACTTCCAACTCTCGAAAAATTATTTGTTAAGCTTACATCTGATTCATCATTAACTGTTACATTTTCATATATATATCCATCTTTTGAAAGCTGAATAGTATTGTTTTGAAAATCTACTTCAAATCCGCCAACAATATCTGCAATATCACGTAATTTGAAATATGTATTATCGTTAATATTATAGCCCTCAATATTTACATTTTCGCCGTTGAGCTGAACCGAAAACGGATTTTCAACTGCTACATACTGACCTGCAAATACACCCACTGTACCAAATATCAACGCACCGCAGGCAAAACCTGTTATAAATCTTTTTTTCATATTAACCCCTCCTTTAGTATATTATACCACCAAATACAATTAAGTAAACATTATTTTATTCTATGGTGTTATCGATGCTACCAAATACCTTTATAACACAAAAAAAGACGAGGATTTCTCCCCGCCTTTCTGTTAATTTCTCAAACTATTTGCCACTCTATACATAGTGACACACGTTCATATTATTTAGACTTTAATGTTAATCAACCCTGCTATAAACTTAATTGCTCTATGCAGCATTGTGCACATCCACAGCTTTGTATCATCAAGTCCCAGTCCGTCGCCTGTACCTTTAATAATGCCTTTATCCATAAACCATTGTACAGCTTCATGTGCCCATGACGGCATATTATCATCAATATAGTTATAAATCATGGGATTTTTAAGATTATCCACTTCGGCTTTTAGTACAGCATTTTCCGTTTGCAATGTCGATATTTCCTGTTTAAGTTCCTCATATTGTGTCAATGTTAATCCCTCATTTCCGTTTAAAATGTTCTTCACCTGTTTTTTAAACTCTGTCCAGCCGCTACTATTCGCACTCGCCCATTGAGCAGGACATGACTTGTCCCACACATCATAATGACGCAGTACATATTTATCCACGTTTTCCGCTGTTATACCCAGTAGATTACACAGCTTAGCACAAAGATATGCTGTATTATTGATTGTCTGTTTTGCCACGGTATAACCACCGCTTGTACACATTTCAATACTGATACTGTTCTTATTACGGCAATCGCTGTGCTTGTACA
>CALXQE010000054.1 GCA_944390495.1 uncultured Clostridia bacterium | reverse complement strand
TATACCAAAAGAACGCACGGGCAATATCTTTTTATAAGAGAGAAGGATTTGAGATTCAGCATAGTGGCTTAGATGAGGCTACCGGAGAAAAAGATTATGTAATGACATGGCAACACAAATAGAAATTTCAGTTTTATGGATATGTTTCCACGAACGACTAAACAACGGAAAAGGCTGTGGATATATTCCCTTGCTCGTAAAAATAGCAAGGACATTCAGCCTATCGTATCGTGCCACGTAGAGAGTATAGTATTGATGTCACGATCAGACAGATAATACTTAAACATCATTTAAAATATCTTACGGCATAATGAAACCGTTTTAACTTTGTAGCCGGCGTAAAAATCTACAACAATATATACTTGCATATTTTCAAAAATCATATTATAAGGAGTATAATTATTATGACAGAAAAAGAAAAAATGAAAAAGCAAATGCTTTACGACGCAAATTATGATAAACAACTTATAAAGGAACGCGAATACGCAAAGGATTTATGTTTTGATTTTAATAACACTCGACCATCTGACACCGAAAAACAACAAAAAATACTAAAAAAACTTATAGGAAAAACAAAGGACTCTTTTTGTATAACAGCACCATTTTGGTGCGATTACGGATATAACATCGAACTTGGCGAAAATTTTTATGCAAATCATAATCTTGTAATACTTGATGGTGCAAAGGTTACTTTCGGTGATAATGTTTTTATTGCACCAAACTGCGGATTTCACACAGCAGGACACCCAATAGATTTCGAAAGAAGAAATCAAGGACTTGAATATGCCTATCCAATAACAGTCGGCGATAACGTATGGATAGGTGCCGGAGTTAATGTACTTCCGGGAGTTAAAATCGGAAATAATGTTGTAATAGGCAGCGGAAGCGTGGTAACAAAGAATATACCCGACGACAGTGTCGCTGTTGGCAATCCATGCAGAGTTATAAGAAAGATTACAGAAGAAGATAAAAAACGCTGTTATGACCGAATATAACTTTACAAAAACAGTCGAGGAAAATTCCTCGACTGTTTTTATTTTATATTAAAGCACCTTTTGCCATTTTCAAAAGTAGCATTTTCTATTTCTTCAACTGAAACACCTTTTATTTGGGCAAGTTTTTCAGCAACATAATGAATATACAAAGAACTGTTACGCTTACCCCTATGAGGTTCAGGCGTAAGGTATGGACAGTCTGTTTCAATCAGGATTCTGTCAAGAGGCACATATTTAGCCACTTCCACAGGTCTTACAGACTTTTTAAAAGTCAATGACCCTCCAAATGCAATATACATTCCCCAATCAAGTATTTCCTTTGCCATTTCCACACTACCGCTGTAACAGTGAAATACACCGCCTATATCCTGTATATTCTCACTTCTTAAAATATCCATGCAATCCTTATGTGCATCACGATCATGAATTATAATAGGCAGCTTAATTTGTTTTGCCACTTCAATCTGGCGTGCAAACCATTTTTTTTGCAAATCACGGGGTGAGTTATCATAAAAATAATCAAGTCCTATCTCCCCTATTGCTTTCACTTTCTCGTTTTCAGCATATTTTATAAGCATATCCATATCACTATCCGTAAGATCCTTTACATCATGGGGATGAATACCGACAGATGCGTATATAAAAGGATATTTTTCACAAATCTTAAGTATATCCGGCACCTCACCAAGGTTTGAACAAGAATTTAATATCATTCCAACATTATTCTCATTCATAGATGACAATACTTCATCCATATCTTTTTCAAATCTACTATCATTGTAATGTGCATGTGAGTCAAAAAGCATATTATTCACCTTATTTTTATAATCTCTTTCTCTGTTATTATATAGTCCATTGGTACATCATGAACCTCTGCAGGAATATGTTCAACAACCTGAAAAGAATAACATAATGCTATTTTTACCGCAGACGTTTTTTCAAGAAACCTATCATAGTAACCCTTTCCAAAACCCATTCGATTTCCATTTTTATCAAAAGCTAATCCCGGAATTAAAATAACTTCAAACTCCGTTTCATCCGCTTTTTTAATTCTAATTGGTTCAAGTATGCCATAAGCACCTTTTTTTAAATCGTTAATACTATCAATATATGATAAAGTAAGTGTATTTGTATCGACATTTGAAATCGGCACGGCCACCTTAACATCTTCATTCCATAAAGTGTTTATTATGGAGATAGTGTCAGGTTCTTTAAACGCAGAAATAAATGTGCAAACAGTCTTTGCACATTTCATACAAGAAAGGGAAAACAGATTTTCATATATACATCTGCTCATGGTAGTAACTTCATCAACATTAAGCATACTTCGCTTTAATTTCATTTCTTTACGCAGTTTATTCTTCATTAATATTGCATAATCTCCTTAACCTTATCTGCCGTTTCTCTATTTTTCAAAACAGTAAGCATCTCAAATCCAAAATCAGCCGCAGCACCTGCTCCCTTTGCCGTAATAAACTTCCCATCTACTACCGCTTTGTCAGATACCACATCAGCACCATAAAGATACTTCTCGTATCCCGGAAAACATGTAGCTTTTTTCCCTTCCAAAAGCATCTTTTTACCCAAAATAGATGGTGCCGCACATATTGCAGCAATATACAATCCATTAGCCACAGCATAATTTATTAAACCATGCACCTCATTTGATGCATCAAGTATTTCATGCCCCACACCACCGGGAAGCATTAAAAGTTCCATTTTTTCAGGATCTACTTCTTCAATGCCAATATCTGTTATTATAGTTATACCATGTGATCCTGTTACTGTTTTATCTTTTACTCCCACAGTAACAACATCAACACCTCCTCTTTTAAGTATATCTATTGGTTCAATTGCCTCTGTTTCTTCAAAACCGTCCGCAAACATAACATATACCATAAACAATCATTCCTCTCAATTTAATATAAATATTAAAATAAGTATATCACACATTAAGATAATTCACAATAAGTTAACATAATTTTCATTGCTTTTTATTGGTATTTTTGTTATACTTGTATAAGTGGAATAATGTAAAATAAAACTAATATATATAATATTATACAATAGGAGGAATAGGCATGAGAGAAAAAATAGTTCCGGTTGAAGTAACACCTGAAATGATGAACCTTCTTGAAAGGTGTAAGAAAAATAAAACAATAGACCCAAGTTTATATTCTAAGTACGACGTAAAGCGAGGTTTGAGAGATATTAACGGTAAAGGTGTCCTTGCAGGACTAACTGAAATAGGCGAAATTCACGCTTACAATACTCTTCCTGACGGCTCATCTGAGCCATGTGACGGTAAGCTTTATTATCACGGTTATGATGTAGAAGATTTAATAAGAGGATTTATAAAAGACGATAGATTTGGTTTTGAAGAGGTAACATATCTTCTGATGTTCGGAGAATTGCCCAATACTACACAATTAGATAAATTCAAAAAAACACTCGAAAAGCTTCGAACAATTCCTGCATCTTTTGTTAGAGATATAATAATGCAGGCACCAAGCAAAGATATGATGAATGCACTGTCAAGAAGTGTTTTGACATTATACGCTTACGACGATAAAGCTGATGACATTTCTCTTCCAAATGTTTTAAGACAATGTTTACAGCTTATTGCTCAGTTTCCTCTTTTGGCTGTTTATGGGTATCAGGCACATAAGTATTATCACGAAAACGAGAGTTTTATCGTGCATGCACCGCAGCCGGGATTATCCACAGCCGAAAATATACTATACATGCTACGCAGCGATAGTAAATATACTGATTTAGAGGCAAAAATACTTGATATGGCATTGATACTGCATGCTGAACACGGAGGAGGTAACAACTCTACTTTTACCACTCATGTAGTTACTTCATCAGGCACAGATACCTATTCAACCGTTGCTGCCTCCCTCGGTGCTCTTAAAGGTCCAAAACACGGTGGTGCCAATATAAAAGTAACACAAATGTTTGAGGACATGAAAGAAAAAATAAGTGACTGGGACGACGACAGTGAAGTTGAAAACTATTTAAAAGCACTGCTTAATAAAGAAGCTTTTGATAAATCAGGTCTTATTTACGGTATGGGTCATGCAGTTTATTCTCTATCTGACCCAAGAGCTAACGTATTCAAATCATTTGTAGAGCGTTTATCCAAGGCAAAAGGCAGAGAAGATGAATTCAAACTATATTCAAAAGTTGAAAAGCTTGCACCTGAAGTAATTGCAAAAGAAAGAAAAATGTACAAAGGTGTAAGTGCCAATGTGGACTTCTATTCAGGTTTTGTATATAGCATGCTTGATTTACCAATGGCACTATACACACCAATGTTTGCTGTTGCAAGAATTGCAGGCTGGTCTGCACACAGAATAGAAGAACTTGTAAATCCCGGAAAAATCATACGTCCTGCATATAAAAATGTAGCTGAACATAAAAAATATATACCCCTTGAAGAAAGATAAAAATATGCACTCCATAATTTTTGGAGTGCATATTTTTATGAATTTCTATTGTAAATTATCATTAATCCCTTGATTAAAAGTTCATCATCAAGTATAACCTTATTTCTGCACAAAGGAACAACACTACCGGCAAGACCACCGGTTGCTACAACAGTAGCTTCGCCTATTTCATCTCTTATTCTGTCTATCATACCATCCATACTTGAAGCTGTACCATAAAGAATACCGCTTTTCATACACTCAACAGTATTAGTTCCTATAAGTTTTTTTGGTTTGTCTAAACTGATTTTCGGCAATTGTGACGTGCCACTTACCATTGCATTTAACGAAATCATCATTCCCGGCATTATAATTGTACCTAAGTATTCCTTTGACTCATTTATAACAGAAATAGTTGTTGCTGTACCCATATCAAATATAACAAGGGGTGCTCCGTACTCATATATACCTGCAACCGCATCAACGACTAAATCACTTCCCAGCTGTGCCGGGTTATCCGTTTTAATACTCAATCCAGTTTTTATTCCCGGTCCTATAATCATTGAATCAAGTCCGCAAATCTTTTTAACTGCACCCTTTATTGTATCTGTTACAGAAGGTACAACAGAAGAAATTATAGAACCACTAATTTTATTTTTATCTATTCCGTAAATATCCAAAATTGTTTTAAAAGAAATTGAATATTCAAGCTCTGTTGCGGTATGATTTGTTGTTAAGCGTTCCATAAACAAAACATTTTCATCATCACAGCAACCAATAACTATATTTGTATTTCCAATATCTATTGCAAGTACCATAACAAACCTCCATAAAATACTTATAACATTATAGCACTATAATTTATATACGTCAACACAAAAAAGAACCGGTCATAAGACCGGTTCTTAAATTGTTTACTACAATCTCTATATCAGACTAAAAATTAGTCTTCATTTACGATTAGGTAGATTTCCTGAGCCATGTCACCGTCAATTACTCTTGCTACTGCAAATACAACATTATCTGTTACATCTTCGTGTGTTAAGTCAAGAACGTAGTTGCCGCTTTCATCTTCAGTTCTTGCAGCCTTGCTGTCAATTGTAGCTGTCAAACCGTTATCAAGGATAACCTTTGAGTACTTGCTTGAACCAGCAAAGTTGTATGTGTAAATCTTAGCGTCTGAACAATCAATTTCAGTTGCATCTACACCATAGTTTACATACTGACCATCAGTAACTGTACCGATTGTAACGAAGTTACCGTTCTTGTTTACAACAGGACCGAATAGCATTTCTACATCATCGTTACTATCTGATAGAATTGTGTTAAGATCTTCATTGATTATATCATTTACAGGTGTTTCAAGAACCATATTTCTGAAGTCTGCATATGATGTACCGTTAAGAACGTTTGTGCTATCAAATACATTGTAGATTCTTGTTACATAACCACCAGCATTTACAGCATATACGATAACGTCGCCTTCCTGGAAGTCATCATCACCTACAACATCTTCATCAAGAAGAACCTGTGTTTCTTCACCGTCAATTACAACGTTGAATGCATCTCTCTCATCATCACCATCTTCAACGATTTCTCTGCCGTTGAATATAGCCATCTGAGTTTCTGATGTAACATCGCCTGTACCTGTTACAAGTACAAATCTGTATGTGCTGTCTGTTGAAGACTTGTCATAACCATAAGCTGTGTATGTCTGACCATCTGTTAGAGAATCCTTTGTGATAACTCTTACAGTATCCTTTGTATCAACATCTGAAATATCGATAATTACTGAAGCATCTGAAAGTCTTACTGAACCAATCTTATCTGATGAAGCCTTGTATTCTTCATCTGTAGCTGTAACACCACCGATAACTTCATTGATTGTTAGCTTGTTTGAAGATGAGCTTACTTTGTAATCGATTACCTGATTTGGATATGTTTCTGACTTATCGCCAGCTGAAACGTAACCTAAATATTCATCATAGTTATCGCTATCAACTTTATACTCTTCTTCTGCACCTGTATTTGTAATAACAACAGCTACGCCATCGCCATTAGCCTTCTTATATACCTGCTTCAAGATACCAAGATTCTTAGAAGTTGCATTTTCATCAAGATATGCTATATTACCAAAAGCATCAAGATATAGGTAATATGTAGCTGACATTTCAGGTGTGATTGACATACCCTGAGCAATGCTATACTTTGTACCACCGATTGTGAACTCATCACCATCGCTGTTTATTGAAGTACACTTACCTTCAGCTGTATCTCTTGTAACGATTACTTCATAGAATCTTGAATCTGCAAAATTACCGCTTCTGTCGTATGCGATATTTAGTACGTCAAATGGCTGAAGATCTTCTGGAGCGATTTCTTCACCATTCAATGTGAATGTATATGTGTATGAATCGTCATCCTTTTCAATCTTCATTGTTGACTTACCAATTTCTGAAGACTGATCTTTGAAGTTGATTGATGTCTGTGATGTCTTATCAATAACTTCGTCAACAACAGCTGTTTCGTATGATGTAATCATAACTACATTATACTTTGTTGATGAGCTTGTTGAACCGATTTCTGTTTCTTTCTGAAGTGTAACCATAGCTGTTTCGTTGTTTACAATGTAATTTGTAACAGCAGCATCGTCGAATGTACCATCCATCTTAACGCCGTTTACATAGTAGTCAACGCTATCAGCTAGTTCATACTTAACTGAACCTCTTGTTGAACCTGCAGGATAGAAGTAGATAACTTTGCTTCCATCAACGTTTGTCTTATCTACGTCAATATCCTCTGCTGCAACTGTTACTGACTTACTTGCAGCTGCCGGTGTCAATGAAAGAATTGTGTATTCATCATTGTCATCCTTTTGAATTAGAGCTTCTGAGTAAACTCTTAGATATTCATCAGCCTTTGATGTACCGATGTACATTTCTTGTGTATCTAGAGGCTCTGATGACTTAACATGCTGATCATCGAAGTTGTCAGCCTTCTCAACCTGGAAGTTAACAACATCTGTATCCATGCTTGTAGTCTTGCTTGTATCTGTTACACGACCATATACTTTATAAGCATTGTGCTTACGTGTAAGTAGTGTCTGGTAGTTCTTACCTGTACCATCCATTGTCTTTAGTACTGGAACTAACTGACCTGTCCATGAATCTGTTTCATATCTCTCTACTTCGCAAAGAGGAGCATCGATAGCATTGTCGATCATCTGAGCAACCTGAGCTCTTGTAAGCTCTGTGTTATCGCCGATGCCTGAAATACCACTTGTTATATCAAGTGAGTTAGCATACATTTTGTAACCTGAAGGCCATCCGCCGTTTGCTTCTGCATATGTACCATAACCGATAGCTGCAACAAGCATCTTTTGAGCCTGTACATAAGTTACATTATCTTCAGGACCAAATTCTGTTGCACTGTATCCATTGATGAAACCGTTTGAAACACCTTGTGTAACGAAACCTGATGCCCAGTGTTCACCTGTTACGTCACCAAACTGTGTGTTCTGACCTTCTGCTGCTTCTGCGGCACTTGTTTCGCCAAGAGCTGCAACAATCATTTTTGTGATTTCTGCTCTTGTTACAAGACCGTCAGGCTTAAATGTACCGTCCTCATAACCGTTGATGATGTTTAGAGATGAAAGCTCATTAACAGCTTTAGCGTATGAAGCTGAAGAGTCAACATCTGAATAATCAACAGCAAGAGCAGCGATAGATGAAGCTGAAAGTGAAAGAGCAGCAACCGCTGAAATTACTTTTTTGAGATTCTTATTCATAGTCTCAAATCCTCCCTTTTTTTTCTTGTCTGTGAAGGGTATTTTCCCTAACGAGCCTACACGACACCCTTCTCCGCCATATAAGCTACTTCGCATTGATTATAACACGCAAGTATATATAAGTCAATGCAATATCACAGTTGTAAAAAAACTGTAATTCTTGTTACATCACGGCTACAACCTGCTTTACCGCAATATAACACCATATTGCAACAACAATCTTCAATTAATGCTTCTACCCTATTATTTGAAAACTGCTACTCAATATTTTACTATTTCATAAAGCCCTTGTCAACAACTTTTTGTTTTACTGCGAACAAAATTTTAATTTTTATGCAAAATCACCAAAACAATTGTTTTACATTATTTTTTTTGTTCAAATTGTTTATGTAAACTTAGACTTTTATGCTTTACACTATTTTAGACGAATTAGTTTCAAAAAAAGTTCCGCTTTTTCAAAAAAATTTTTAATTTTATTGAAATTTATTTTTTTTCTTATATAATAGTTTATATAAAATACAGCTAAAAGCAGAAAGGAATATGATATGGCAAAAATTTACGCCGTAAAAAATGGATACCATACAGGAATTTTTAATACTTGGGAAGAGTGCAAAAAAGAAGTTTTAGGTTTTTCCGGCGCGCAATATAAAAGTTTTAATTCACTTTCCGAAGCACAGGAATATTTGGGAATAAATAAACAAATAAGTTTTTTTGATAAACCTGATAATGATATTACAACAGCTGTTGCATATGTTGACGGCAGCTATAATATTTCAACCAAAGAATTTAGCTGTGGAGTAGTTATATTTTTTAACGGCAAAGATTACACTTTCAGCGAAAAATTTACAAATCCATCACTTGCAGCAATGCGTAATGTTGCAGGCGAAATAGAGGGTGCAAAAAAAGCTATGCAATTTTGCGTTGATAATAATATTGAATATCTTGATATTTATTATGATTATGAAGGAATCGAAAAGTGGTGCACAGGAGCATGGAAAACTAACAAAGAAGGCACTATTGATTATAAACGTTTTTATGACGAGATATCCAATAAGGTCAAAGTTTCATTTATTAAAGTCAAAGGTCACAGCGGTGACAAATACAACGATATGGCAGACAGGCTTGCAAAAGATGCAGTAGGAATTGAATAGAAAAACATCGGCAGTAATTAAACTGCCGATGTTTTTTAATATTTATCGTAATCACAATAAACTCTTATCCAACCCTTATCAAGTTCTTTACTCGGAACATTCTGCCAAATATATATTAAATCATCTTCTACTTTAATACTTCCGTTATGAACATCATCTTCACCACGTCCATCAATCACAACAGAACTTGCGTCAAATTCAATATAATATGCTTTGTTTTTTTCATTCTCTGTATCAAGTGCATATTTAAATGGATTATCATTTTTATTTTTGTTTACAATACGAAGCCCGTCAGGATAATAATAATACCTATCCTTATATCTTATAATCGACGCTCCGTAAGTTTTACCTTCATCTTCCATAGCTGCTTCTTCAACATAGTCATTCCATTCCCAAGATGCAAGTTTATATTTTCCGTATATTCCACCATCTATAATAAGCGGCATAATATCATCACTGCCTATAACATCAATTATAAAATATGTGTTTAGACTGTTATCCCAAACAGATGTAGAATTAGATTTCACGATAAGTCTTGTCTGTCCTGAACGACTCATATCAAGCTTTTCCGCAAAAACCGTATATCTGCTGCGGTCAAGTTCTTCACTTGTTCCTCCGTAATACACAGCTGTAACTTTAAGATTATTTATAACCTCATCAATCTCCATACCTTTAAACACCATCTTCGATGGATTACTGCTGTCTAACGAATCCATTTGATAGTATGTATCAGGACCTGTTACTTTTAGGTACGCTATTCTTTCACTTATCCTTGGTCTTTCCGGAACATCTATATATACATTAGGCATAAGAGAAAAACTTATAGTTTTTTCGGAAATATCATTGTGTTCTTTGCATATTATACTCAGTTTATTCTCGCCTGTTTTAATATAATAGTTATGCGACGGAAATTCTACACCACCGCCCGTTTTATCCGTTAATGCAGCAGTTAATTTCTGATAATTACCATTTCTTATAAGGTCATGCCAATAACTTCCTCCGTACAACGCTTCATTATTCAGTTCATCCGAAAGTAGATTAAGCATAACATACATATGATTTTCACATTTAGCCTTATCCCTGTTAATTGCACATTTTACAATCGACGGTACTATTACAATTCCCGCCAGCACCACAACCGTAAAAGTAACAATATAATTAGCAGGACATTTTTTTATATTACTTCCAATACCTATAAAAAATCTCTTTATACCGGCAATTATTTTTGAAATCACTTTATTAATATATTTCAATATTACACCTCTTTATAACTTTCTGTAAACCGTAATATACATCGTAACAAAACAAGCCAAACCACCTATAAGATTAGAAATAGGTTCAGCAAGAAATACTCCGTGCACTCCAAACCATATAGGTAAAATTAACGTAAGTGGTATAACAATTATGCCTTTTCTGAATATTGAAAAGAATATAGCCTGTTTAGCACGACCTATACCTGTAAACACCGTTTGTCCGCAAAACTGCATCGCCATGAGGAAAAATCCGAAAAAGTATATGTGCATAGAAGTAACTCCGGCATTTATTAAATTTACATCTGCTGTAAATATACCTATAAGTGCCTTTGGGAAAATTGAAATTATTACCCACATAAATATTGTATATCCTATAAGGATTATTGACATATATTTAATTGCCTCTTTTACTCTCCCATATTCTTTAGCACCGTAATTAAAACCTATTATAGGCTGAGCACTGTTTGTAAGTCCCATAACCGGCATAGTCACAACTTCACGCACCGAATTTATTATAGTCATTACACCTACGTACACATCGGAACCATACTTTTGCAAACTTGCATTGCAAGCAATTTGCACAGCACTGTTTGTAACTGCCATTGTAAATCCTGAAAGACCAAGAAACAAAATTTTCCTTACTCTTTTTGCACTGCATTTCATTGATTTGAATGTAAGTCTTACAACCGCTTTTTTCCCTGTCAAAAATTTAAGCGTCCAAAGTGCAGCGACAGTTTGGGAAATAACAGTTGCCAAAGCAGCACCTTTAATACCGAATTTATGTATAAAGATAGGATCAAGCAAAATATTAATACCTGCACCGATTATTACCGTAATCATTCCTATGCCGCCAAATCCCTGTGCATTTATAAAACTGTTAAGTCCAAGACTTAACATAACCGCGGTATTTCCAATAAGATATATAGTTAAATATTCATCGGCATACGGAAGTGTACTACTGCTTGCACCTAAAAGCAATAAAAGAGGTTCTTTAACTGCAAATATTATAACCGTCAGTAATATACCAAAAATCCAAAGCATAGTAAAACAGTTGCCTAAAATCATTTGGGATTCTTTTTCATCTCCACCACCTCTTTTTATAGAAAACAACGGTGCACCACCCATTCCAATAAGATTAGCAAAGGCAGTAACTATTGTTATAACCGGCAAGCACACACCAAGTCCTGTAAGCTGCAACGACGGTTCACTGCCCATTCTGCCTATATAAATTCTGTCTACTATATTGTATAGTACATTCACAAGCTGTGCAAGAGTCATAGGAACAGACAAACGCAGTATATTTGACATTATACTGCCCTTAGAAAAATCATTTTTACTATTCATCTTTGAAACCAGTCACCGCCTGTCATTAGCTGATTTTGTATTTCAATTTCAAAATCCTTTATATCTCCGCT
Organism: uncultured Clostridia bacterium; assembly: GCA_944390495.1. Taxonomy (GTDB): domain Bacteria; phylum Bacillota; class Clostridia; order UBA1381; family UBA1381; genus Hominilimicola. The sequence goes on along the minus strand of CALXQE010000054.1, from coordinate 28,871 downwards.
TTCAACACGGCAAATAATCTTACTTTGAGTTGTGAATAAAACTCTTATATAAAATCTGTCTTCTACTTTATCATAAATACGTCCTGCACTCATTGTACCGCCCGCTGTACTGTAAATACTGTTTGCAATATATCCAACCACGCCTACTATCGGTAACCTAACAAGTATCGCTTCCGAATCATACTTATTTGACGGATCCTTTTCACATATAAGAACATTACCTATACTAAAAGGTTTTTTCCCGTAATAATTTGCAAAACCTGTAACGGTTACAAACATTTCACCTTCCATAGAACCACCTTTAATTCCTTATAATATTTCTATTATAACACTTTTTAGTACCTATTTCAATTATTTTATTATCCCTTCACCGTCGAAAATAGGTATAAAACTTTCTGACACTGTACCGCCTTCCTGAATAAAGGCATTCTCAACTCCAATACCAGCAGCAAAATCAATAATTTCGTCGTATTCTTTTTCTGTAAGTTTGCGGTTTATTTCAGGATAATCCTTTACATATTCAAGCGGTGTATATTGATTCATTATACTCATAAAAATACCGTTTCCGTACTTTTTATACAAATATTCAATTACTTCTTTAGAATTTTGCAAAAAACCGGGCAAAACAAGGTGTCTTACTATTACACCTTTTTGTATAATGCCGTTTTTATCAAACTGACAACTACCCGTTTGTCTTACCATTTCATTTAAAGCTGATTTTACAATCTCAGGATAATCCTCAGCATTTGAATACCGTTTTGCTAAGCGACTATCGCAATATTTAAAATCAGGTAAATATATATCAATATATCCTTCAAGTTTTTTAAGCGTGTCTGTGCTTTCATAGCCTCCGCAGTTATATACCACAGGAATTTTAAGCTTGTCTTTTACTTTATCAAGTGCAGAAATAATGTGGGGTACATAATGAGTAGGTGTAACAAGGTTAATATTGTTTGCACCCTTGTCCTGAAGTTCAAGGAAAATTTCACCAAGTCTTTTTGAGGTTATTTCAAAACCTTCTCTGCCTTCTGCTATTTTTCTGTTCTGACAATATACACATCTTAAATTACAGCCCGTAAAGAAAACAGTACCTGAACCTGTTTCTCCCGAAATACATGGTTCCTCCCAAAGATGAAGATATGCCTTTGCTGCAAAGAGTTTATCCGGCATGCCGCAAAAACCTTTTGCGTTTCTTCTGTCAACTCCGCATTTTCTCGGACAAAGCATACAATTTTTATAATCCATCACAATATACCCATTACCTCATCAAAAGCTGTGGCTGTTTTTTCAATATCTTCTTTTGTGTGTGCATCACTTAAAAACAGCGACTCAAACTGAGAAGGTGCAAGATAAATTCCCCTCTTTAACATCTCATTAAAATACTTCTTAAACCTTTCCGTATCAGAAAGACATGCCGTTTTAAAATCAACCACCTTTGTATCAGTAAAAAATATACTCATCATCGAACCGACTCTGTTTATCTGTATATTAATGCCGTATTTATCAGATGATTTTTTAAAACTTTCCTCAAGATATTGTCCTTTTAATTCAATTTCTTCATATATATAGTGGTTTTCACTGATATACTTTAGCTGTGCATTTCCTGCCGCCATAGCAAGAGGATTGCCGGAAAGTGTACCCGCTTGATATACGGGGCCTGTTGGAGATACAAATTCCATTATTTCACGTTTGCCGCCGTAAGCACCTACCGGCATACCACCGCCGATAATTTTTCCAAACGTTACAATATCGGCGTCCAAACCAAATCTGCCTAACGCACCTGACGGTGATAACCTAAAACCTGTCATTACTTCATCCACAATAAATACACTTCCGTATTTTTTTGTAAGTTCTCTGATTTTCTGTAAATACCCGTCCTTTGGAATTACAACACCCATATTTCCCGCAACAGGCTCTATAATCACCCCTGCTATTTCACTTCCGTATTTTTCAAAGGCATTTTCAAGGGCCTTCGTATCATTATACGGAAGTACAAGTGTATATTTTGCAAAGTCCTCCGGTACTCCGGCTGACGACGCACTTCCAAAGGTTGCCGCTCCGGAACCTGCTTTTATTAATAGCGAATCACTGTGTCCATGATAACAGCCCTCAAATTTTACTATAATGTTTCTGCCTGTAAAACCACGTGCAAGGCGTATTGCAGACATTGTTGCCTCAGTACCGGAATTTACCATTCTGACTACATCAACAGAGTCAACCATTGAGCAAATTCTTTTTGCCAGTTCCGTTTCACCAAGACACGGTGCACCGAATGACATTCCGTTATCCGCCGCCTTTTTTACCGCTTCTATTACTACATCTTTTAAATGACCCAAAAACATCGGTCCCCATGAACCGACATAATCTATGTATTCATTACCGTCTATATCAAAAATCTTACTTCCCTTTGCACGAGCTATAAAAAGAGGGTGTGTACCCACATTTGCAAAGGCACGTACAGGTGAATTTACACCACCCGGAATATATTTTTTTGCCTCTTCAAAGGCTGTTTTACTTTTTTCCGTATTCATCTTTTTACTTCCTTTTTACGTTTTTTTAAATTATATCACCCTTTATAATGTATTGTCAATTCTCTTGCTTTTTGTTATATTTAGTGGTAAAATGACATTGATATAAATATATCCTTTTTCGGTAAATGTACTTTTGCATTTTTAAAAGGAGAAGCGAGGTGAAAATCCTCCGCAGTCACGCTACCGTTACAGTCGGATCGCCTGCCGAAATTGAGCACATTCGTGCCTACGAGCGATGGGACAATGGCAAAATCAACCGATTTTAAGCCATAGGATTCATCAAATCCTTAGGGCTTTTTTTGGTATGCGTAAATCACAAGTTTATAAATTTCCAAAAAGTTTTATGACTGTTCTTGAAGGTCACTTTTGTGCTAAAACATATTTTACTTATAAAGGAGAGAAATTTATGTTATTAGCAAACAAAAAAACAAAGCTGTTTATAACAGCACTGTCACTTATTGCAGTTATTCCGACACTAAATGTATCTGCAATGCACATCATGGAGGGGTATTTACCGATAACCCATAGCATTATATGGGGAATTATATGTATTCCATTTTTGATACTCGGCGGAATCAGTATACAAAAACAAACTGCAAAAGACAGTAAAACAAAAATACTCCTTGCTCTTGCAGGAGCATTTGTATTCATTCTTTCATCACTGAAAATCCCGTCTGTAACGGGAAGCTGTTCACATCCCACGGGTACAGGACTTGGTGCAATACTGTTTGGTCCTTCAATAATGTCAGTGCTTGGAATAATCGTGCTTTTATTCCAGTCACTTCTTCTTGCCCACGGCGGAATAACAACACTTGGTGCAAATACCTTTTCAATGGCAATCGCTGGACCTTTTGTATCATTTGGCATATACAAACTTTCAAGAAAATTGAAAATACCATTTTCCGTTTCAGTATTTCTTGGTGCGGCAATAGGCGATTTAGTTACATACGTTGTGACGTCTTTCCAGCTTGCCCTTGCGTTTCCCGATACAAATATTTTTGTGTCACTTGCAAAGTTTATGGGAATTTTTGCAGCAACTCAACTTCCTATTGCAATAGCTGAGGGTATTTTATCAGTAATGATTATGGGTGTTCTTGAAAAGAACTGCAAGAATGAATTACAACAGCTTAAAGTGATATAAGGAGGAACAGTATAATGAAACTTTGGATTAAAAATACAATTCTTGCACTTATCCTTGTTCTTATAGTTATTATACCGCTTATGTTTATAGGTAACAGCGAATTTGGCGGTGCTGACGGCGAGGCAGAAAGTGCAATTACTGAAATAGATACAGATTATGAACCTTGGTTTAGTCCTATTTGGGAACCGCCGTCAGGTGAAATAGAGTCGCTGTTCTTTTGCGTGCAAGCGGCTTTAGGTGCAGGTATAGTAGGATTTGTTTTAGGACGTGTAACATCTAAAAAAAATGATAATAGATAAATTAGCCTATAATTCGAGATTAAGTAAAACAGCACCAACAGAAAAAGTTATATTTGCTATTACATCAATGATTATTTGCATAATATCAAACAGCATTTTGGTAAGCTTCATTACGATACTTGCCATGCTGTTTATTATAATTCATATAGGGAAAACAAATATAAAAACAGTTTTTAACCTTATGACTGTTCCTTTATTTTTTCTGATTTTCGGGTGCATGGCAATTATTATATCAATAAGCACAGACAAATCCGAAATGATACTTTATATAAAGCTTGGAAAAATATTTCTTGGGGTTACAAAATATAGTATATTTTCTGTGGCAATTACATTTACAAAAAGTTTAGGTGCTGTAAGCTGTATGTACTTTCTTTCACTTACAACGCCTGTAAATGATATTTTTTCACTGCTTAGAAAAAGTATTATACCTGATTTTATAGTAGAAATTGCAGAACTTATTTATAGATATATTTTTGTACTTTTAGATGTTTGCGAGAAAATACACCTTTCCCAGGATTCAAGATTAGGATATGTTAACTTAAAGACAGGATACCGTTCAACAGTACTTCTTGTGTCAAACCTTTTTATACGGTCGATGAATCAGGCTGAAAAGACATTTACAGCCCTTAGTGCAAGAGGTTACGATGGCAGTATTAATCTTTTATCAGAAAAACATAAACATAATAAACCTTTTATATTATTCGGACTAACTTATATATTTGGGGTTACAGCTCTGACTGTATTTTTAAAGGCAGGTATTAAATGAACATAATAGAAACTAAAAATTTATCATACAAATATGATGACACCACTGCACTTTCTGATATATCAATTTCATTTGAAAAAGGAAAAATAACTACACTTCTTGGTGCAAACGGTGCCGGTAAATCAACGCTGTTTCTGACACTTAACGGTATATTGAAACCTACCTCCGGAACAGTACAATTTATGGGTAAAGATATAGGGTATTCAAAAAAGGAACTGAAGTTACTTCGCCAAAACGTAGGTATAGTTTTTCAAAATCCTGATGATCAATTATTTTCATCATCAGTATTTAGTGATGTGTCTTTCGGTGCGATGAACTTAAATCTTCCACGTGAAGAAGTTAAAGAGCGTACATATGATGCACTTAAACGTGTTGGCATGTATACCTTGCGTGACAGACCAACTCACGCTTTAAGTTTCGGTCAAAAAAAACGTGTGGCAATAGCAGGTGTACTTGTCATGAAACCAAAGGTTATTATACTTGACGAACCGACTGCCGGGCTTGACCCAATGGGTGTAAGTGAAATAATGCACCTTTTACAAAATATTTGCAGAAATGACCACGCTACAATCATTTTATCCACACATGATATTGATGTTGTACCAATTTATTCGGATTTCGTCCATGTTATCCACAATGGCGGACTAATTTCAAGCGGAACACCTGATGAAATATTTTCAGATCCTGATCTTTTGCGTCAGCATAATCTCCGCCTTCCAAGAATTGCACATTTACTTGAAATTCTTAATAAGCATGACAGTTTTGATGTTGATTTTTCTAAAGGTGCAATAAGCGGAGCAAGACAGGAATTACTAAAACTTTTAAAGAGGTAAATATATGATTAATTTTTATTCCATAGGAGTCGGCAGCGGTGAAGGCGGCTACATAACTATCGGTGCAATTCGTACAATAGAAAAATCCGATATAATTGCAGTACCGGTAAAAAAGTACGGCGAAAAATCTACCGCACTTGAAATACTAAAAAAAGAATATGACATTTCAAAAAAAGAAATAATGGAAGTTGAATTTTTAATGTCTCCTGATATAAAGCTTAGGGAACAATCACGAAAAAAGTCAGCCGAAAAAATAATTGATGCACTAAAAAACGGAAAGACTGTTTCAATGATTACATTAGGTGATGTATCTGTTTACAGTACCTGCTCATATATCCATAATGCAGTTAAAAAGAATGGCTTTAAAATGGAGATTATTCCGGGAATAACTTCCTTTTGTGCTGCGGCTAATAAAATACAAACAAGTTTATGTGAGGGGAATGAATCATTTGCTGTTATTCCCTCTGTAAACATCACTCTAATTGAAAAATATATTACTGATTTTGATACACTTATCATAATGAAAGCCTGTTTAAATATTGATAAGCTTTATGATGTCTTGTTAAAACATGGTCTTGAAAACAATGCCATTGTAACAAGTTCATTGGGGCTTTCTGATGAAGTAATCGAAAAAATAGATAAAGATAAAGAATACGGTTATTTTACAACTGTTATTATAAAAAGAAAGGGATTTTAAACTATGGAGCTGCTCTCTGTCAGCATAAGTCACGAAAAGGCACCTGTTTATATTCGTGAAAAGGTATCTTTTACAAAGCGTAAACAAACAGATATTTTAAATTATGTAAAAGCTAATATGGATAGTGAATGTGTAATAGTGTCCACATGTAACCGAAGTGAATTTTATCTTGCCGGTTATAATTTAAAGGATAAATTCATTCCGTATTTAGTGTCCCTTACGGGTGACTATATTACAGACTACATTAGTATTTATGAAAATGATTTATGCACAAATCATCTTATGCTTACCGCCGCCGGTTTAAAATCTATGATACTTGGTGAAGATCAGATTTTAGGTCAAATTAAAGACGCACATAATTTTGCCCGTGAAAATAAGTCATGCGGAAAATATCTTAATACTCTTTTCCGTATGGCAGTAACCGGTGCTAAGGACGTTAAAACAAACACTCTACTTTCAAAAACACCTGTATCAGCCGCAACTATTTCGGTTAATCTTTGCAAAGAGCTTTTAGGGACACTAAATAACAAAAACATTCTGATAATAGGTGCAAGCGGCAAAACAGGTTCAATAGTATTAAAAGACCTTTTATCAATAGGAAACGTAAATTTATACACAACCTCAAGAACCCATAACGGTAATTTCAATACCTTTGACGGTGCCGCTACAATAGACTATGATAGTCGTTATGAAATACTTGATATTTGTGACGCTGTAATAAGTGCAACATCAAGTCCGCACCTTACAATCAGTAAAGATAATACTCAGCGTGCAATTAATACAAAAAAGAAACGTGTTTTTATTGATCTTGCAGTTCCTCGTGACATAGAGGTATATGAAGACGAAAATACAATTTACAAAAATATTGACAGTCTTCGAGAAATTACAAAAACAAATAATAGTCTTAAAATTAAAGAAGCCGAAAAAGCTAAGTTGATACTAAAAAAATATGAGGACGAGTTTCGTATATGGAAGCTGTTTAATGAAAATATGGGACTAATTAAGCGAGCTGAAAACAGATTCAAAAATAAAGATGTACGTCACTATGTATATAATCTAAAATCCGAAAATAATTATAATAAGTTTTACGAATTTATAACAAACTTAAAGGAGAATCTTCTAAATGAATATTAAAATCGGTTCACGAAAAAGTGAACTTGCAATTAGCCAAACAGAATCAGTTATTAATGTACTAAAGAATAAATTCCCCAATGATGCATTTGAAATAGTAGGTATTTCAACAGAAGGTGATAAAATTCTTGATAAGTCACTTAAAAGTTTTGGGGGTAAGGGTGTTTTTATAAAAGAAATAGAACATGCACTTTTAAGTGGAAAAATAGATATGGCTGTACACTCTGCAAAAGATCTGCCGACAGATATTCCAGAGGGACTTAGCTTAAGTGCGGCACTTTTAAGATGTGACAGATCTGATGTTTTAGTTTTATCTGTGGACACTAAAATAAATGATATAAAAATAATAGGTACAGGAAGCGAAAGACGCAGAGCACAAGCTGTAAAATTTTTTCCTAATGCCAAGTTTAAACCAATAAGAGGAAATATCAACACACGCATTTCCAAACTCAAAAACGGGGAATATGACGCCGTTATAATGGCAAAAGCGGCAATAGAGCGTCTTAACATTTCCGATATAAATGTAATGCCTCTTGATTTTGTTTGTGCTGCCGGTCAAGGAATACTTGCAGTAGAAACTGTAAAAGGAAATATGACAAAATATACCGATGCAATCAATGATTTAAAGGTGATGACTGAACTTCAGGCAGAACGTGCATTTCTTCATTTTACAGGCGGTGGGTGTCACGCTCCCTGCGGTGCCTCTGCCGTATATAACGGAAATGAAATTACTATGCGTACATTTTATGCCGAAGGTAAAAATCATGTATATCTTGAAATGACAGACACTGACCCACACATATTGGGAAAAACTATGGCTATGAAAACTTTGGAAAAAGTAAAGGAGAACATATAATGGTATATCTTGTAGGTGCCGGCATTGGGGACAGTAAACTAATAACCGTAAAAGGATTGGAATGTTTAAAAAATGCAGATGTAATTATTTATGACCACCTTGCAAATCCAACTCTTTTAAGCTATGCAAAGGAAGATTGTTTACTTTTATATGCCGGTAAAATTGCCGGTAATCATCACCTTAGTCAGGACAAAATCAACGACGCTATTGTTAAATATTCAAAATGCGGTAATGTAGTACGTTTAAAGGGCGGTGACCCGTTTATTTTCGGCAGAGGCGGCGAAGAGGTCAAAGCCCTTTGTGACAATAATATTCCATACGAAATTGTTCCTGGTATTTCCTCCTGTTACGGTGTACCGGAATACTGCGGAATACCGGTAACTCACCGTGGCATTTCATCTTCTTTCCATGTAATAACAGGTCATGAAAAAAAAGACGGAAACACCGTAAATTATAAAGTATTAGCAAATCTTAATGCAACTTTGGTTTTTCTCATGGGACTTTCTCACTCACATACCATTTCCTATAATCTAATTGAAAACGGAATGGACGAGGATACTCCCGTATGTATAATTTCAGGCGGTTCTACTGAAAAGCAAAAGTTCATTTCAGGGACACTGAAAAACCTTCCCAAGTTAGCAAAGGAAATGTTTTCACCTGCTGTAATTGTTGTGGGTAATGTTACTAAAATACAAAAGCCTTGGTTTTCCCCATCAGACAAAAAAATTATCGCAACAGGTACGAACGCAATAAACTCACAGCTTGGGAAAGCCTTTGGACACGACATAACTGAAATCCCCCTTATAAAACTTACAAAACTTAATTTTACAGCATTTTCTGAAATTAACTTTTCGGACTTTACTCATGTCGTATTCACAAGTGAAAACGGTGTAAAAATATTTTTTGAATATTTAAAACAAAACAAAACAGACATAAGAATTTTTAGGTACACTAAATTTGCAGCAGTTGGAAAAAAGACTGCTATGTCACTTGAAAATCACGGTATCTATGCAGATATTGTTCCTGAAATTCAGAGCGGAAAGGAACTTGGTAAAATTCTTGCTAAAAAATGCAGCAGACATGATAATCTATTAATAGTGCGAGCTGAAAACGGAAACAATGACTTAATAAATGAATTAAGCGATCTTACTTTTACAGATATTCATTTATATAAAACTGAAACAGATTATTCAAAAAAAGAACTTTTGAATTTATGTTTAGAAGATGCCGACTACGTAATTTTATCAAGCGGTTCTGCGGCAAAGGCATTTTCACAAATGGCACAAAAAAATGCAAAACTAATTTCAATAGGTCCATCTACCACAGCAGCAGCTGAAAAATACGGACTTAAAATATATGCCACTGCATCAAAACACGATGCTGAAGGTATTGTTGAATGTATTAACAGAGAGGAGAATTAAATTGATAAGACGTCCAAGAAGACTTAGAGTGACAAAACAAATACGCGACCTTGTTCACGAAGTTTCAATAGATAAAACTGATTTAATATACCCAATGTTCATAACGGAAAGTGAAACAGAAGATATTCCGTCAATGCCGGGAATAAAGAGATATTCTCTTACTGACCTGCCAAAGGCACTCGAAGAAGTTGTATCAGCCGGAGTTACTGCCGTACTATATTTTGGAATACCTGATAAAAAAGATGAATTTGGCAGCGAAGCTTATAACGACTTAGGTATAGTACAGCGTGGTATTCGCCTTACAAAAGAATTATACCCTGAACTTGTAGTTATTGCAGATATATGCCTTTGCGAATATACGTCACACGGTCATTGCGGAGTTATTGAGCAGGGCTGTGTTGTAAATGATAAAACTTTGCCGTTACTCGCAAAAGCAGCTTTATCCTGTGCAAAAGCCGGTGCCGACATAGTAGCACCGTCAGATATGATGGATGGAAGAATTGGAGCAATACGTAATATTCTTGACAATAATGGTTTTGAAGATGTACTTATAATGGCGTACAGCGTCAAATATTCATCTTCTTTCTATGGTCCATTTAGAGATGCTGCGGACAGTGCACCATCATTCGGGGACAGAAAAAGTTATCAGATGGACTTTAGAAATTCAAAAGAAGCGATAATTGAAACACAGCTTGATATTGATGAAGGTGCTGACATTGTGATGGTAAAGCCAGGTATACCTTATCTTGACATTGCTAAAACCATCAGCGAAAGATTTAGTGTCCCTCTTGCAATTTATCATGTAAGCGGTGAGTATTCAATGATTAAAGCAGCTTCTGAAAAGGGCTGGATTGATGAGAAAAAAATTGTTATGGAAAGTATTACATCAATGAAACGTGCCGGTGCTAAAATGATTATTACATATTATGCTGTCGATGTTGCTAAATGGTTGGAGGAAATATAATGCTTCCTATAATGCTGAATGTAGAGAATAAAAAATGTATTGTTATAGGTGGCGGAAGTGTTGCACTGCGTAAGGCAAAAAAGCTGATTTCATTCGGTGGTGATGTTACTGTTATAAGTAAAACTTTCTGCAAAGGCTTTGAAAACATAAAAACCAAAATAAAAAGCTACGAAAAAGATGACTTAAATTCCGCCTTTCTTGTAATAGCAGCAACAAATAACCACGATATAAATTTACAAATATCAAAGGACGCAAAAGAAAAAAACATTTTAGTGTCCCTTGCTGATGATAGAGATGTATCAGATTTTATATTTCCCTCCTCTCAATCTAAAGGCGATATAACAGTAAGTGTATCCACTAACGGCAAATATCCTCTGCTTTCAAAAAAAATCTGTAATGAGATTGATATTGATTTTTACAATACAATTTTACCAATACTCGAAAAATACAGACAAGAACTTATCAAAAAAAGCAAAGATACATTAATTCTGCATCAGCTTATCAGTGAAGAAATGATTTTGCTTGCAAAAAATAATATAACAGAATTTGAACAAAAAATAAAGGAGATGCTATGAAAAAAGCTATACTTGTAATAAGTTTCGGTACAAGTCATTTAGACACATTAGAAAAAACAATTACCGCAGTTGAAAATAGAATTGCATCTGAATTTAATTGTGACGTATTCCGTGCCTTTACAAGCACGATGATTATAAATAAGCTAAAAAAACGTGACAATATAGCAATTGACACTGTAAGGGAAGCCTTAGATAAACTGCTTTTATCAGGTTATACTGATGTTTTTTGTGTCCCTACTCATATAATGAACGGTGAAGAATATGACAAAGCTTGTGACATGATAAACGAATTTACTGACAAAATGAACATTAAAATTTCTCGTCCGTTAATTTCTATTACTCAAGATTATTTTGATATAGTAGAAATTTTTAAAAAACGTCTTACTGATAAGTCAAGGATATACGTTTTTATGGGTCATGGAACTTTGCACCATGCAAATTCACTGTATGCGGCACTCGACTATCATTTTAAAGCAATAGGAATGAATAACGTCTATGTAGGAACTGTTGAAGGCTATCCCGATATTGATATTGTCTTAAAGCAAATAAGTAATACCGATAAGAAAAATATTACTTTACTGCCTCTTATGCTCGTATGCGGTGACCATGCAAAAAATGATATGGCTGTTGAGTGGAAATCTCTTTTTGAAGAAAAAGGCTATTTAGTAAAATGTGACCTTACAGGTCTTGGAGAAATAGAAGAAATCCAAAACATGTACATTTCTCATATTAAGGATGCAATATAAAAAAACAGCCGATACTTAAGTATCGGCTGTTTTTTAGTCTTCTTTAACATAACCCATAATTGCCTTAGCACATTTTGGGCAAATATTCTTTCCGTTAAATTCAAAAATATCGTCTGCATCTCCGCAAAAAATACATGATGGCTCATATTTTTTAAGTACAATATAATCATCTTGTGTATAAATTTCCAATGAATCTTTAATTTCAATACCAAATTTTCTTCTAAGTTCCACCGGAATAACTATTCTACCCAACTCGTCTACTTTTCTTACAATTCCAAGAGATTTCATGTTACTCTCCTCCTTTAAACTAAACGGTATATGTATATTATAACACCGCTGTAAGATTTTGTCAATAAAAAGGGAAAGTTTCATTATTTTGTAAATTATAGTCCTAACCACAATGCTATTGCTTTAGGACTTACATACCTGCCAATCATTTTCTGTGCTTCTATGGTTCTGTCAGACAAATTTATAATATTTGAAGGATTATATTTTGCACCTATACTTCTTAAAATATCTAACTTATCAACATTAATTACTTTATCATATACACCTGACTGTATAAGCACAATATCCCTTAAATATATAAATACAAAGTCTAAAATTTCTTTTATTCTTTCTCTTTTTTCCTCAAAAAATTTTTCAAAATCAAAAGCCCTTTGTCTGTCATGTGAAATAAGACTTGGCAAAAAATCAAGTGCAGCTGTTCTAAGGTTTTCAAACTCCTCATCTTCTACTATTTTATCTACTCTACCAGGCACTCCTCCGCAGTAACGCACAAGAAAATCAAATCTTTCTTTTTCTTCAGGATAATGATTTTTAATATATTCTTCTGTGACGGAATTTGATACAGGCGAGAAATTTATAAGTGTAAATCTTGAAAGGATTGTATCAAGCAAAAGCGACGCATTTTCTATTATTATTATAAAAACAGCGTATTCAGGCGGTTCTTCAAATGTCTTTAAAAATACATTTTGTGCCGCCTCTGTAAGTAACATTCCATCTTCAAATATATATACCTTATGTTTTGAATTAAATGGCTTAATTGCAACATCTTCTTCAAGCTCTCTCATCTTTTCTGCACCGATTGTTTTTCTGTCACCGGGACTTACATATATAATATCAGGGTTTGTTTTTGCCTTTGATTCTATACAAGATGAGCAGCTGCCGCAAGGAGCTGTATCTTGATTACCACACACCAATGCAGAAGCAAACAATGACGCACAATTTTCTATAAAAAGTCCCTTTGGTCCTTCAAAAATATACGCATGTGAACTTGTATCTTTTCTTACAGACTGTATCAGAGTTTTCATTAGCTCCTGATGAAATATTTCATATCCGTACATAAATTATCTCCTAAAAATTACTTCCGTTCCAGCCCCAGTCAGATATGGGATGATACGTCACATAAACCTTTGACGGCTCAATATCAAGTTCTTTTTCATAAATATCACAAATGGTACTTGTCATTTTTTCATAATCTTCTTCTGATGCGTTTCCAAATAGATTTACAGAAACATAAGCTCCCTTTTGAAGCTTTTCCCCTGCAAACCACAATTCATAGTTATCCTCAATACCCACCATAAGATATCTTTCACTTTTATGAAGTATCTCCACCGCTTTACCAAGTTTTGATTTAATTATTTCCTTTTTTTCATCAGTTAATTTCATTGTAATTTTTGAATCTATAAATGGCATTTTATTTCCCTCCAAATTAATTTCTCTTTAAATAATTTTATCACATTTATAATATTTTGTATATATGAAAACAAAAAAAGAACAGGTTTTTAACCTGTTCATTTTATTAAATTAATCATCAATCATAACTGCACCCTGAATTGCTGATGAAACCATCTTTGAATATCTTCTAAGATAACCTGTTTTTACCTTAGGTTCAATAGGAGTCCAGTTTTCTTTACGTTTTGCCATTTCTTCTTCACTTATATTAAGATTTATACTGCAGTTATCAATGTCTATTGAAATAATATCTCCGTCTTGTACAAATGCGATAGGTCCGCCCTCAACAGCTTCCGGAGAAACGTGACCGATAGCAGCACCTCTTGTAGCACCTGAGAAACGACCGTCAGTAATAAGCGCAACGTCCTTATCAAGTCCCATACCACAAATTGCAGAAGTCGGTGAAAGCATTTCACGCATACCAGGTCCACCCTTAGGACCTTCATAACGTATAACAACAACATCTCCCTTTACAATCTTACCTGCATAAATAGCCTCAATAGCTTCTTCTTCGCTGTTAAATACCTTTGCCGGGCCTTCATGCTGAAGCATTTCCTTTGCTACCGCACTTCTCTTAACAACCGAACCGTCAGGAGCAAGGTTACCCTTTAGTACCGCAATACCGCCTGTCTGACTGTAAGGATTATCAATAGGACGAATTACATCATAGTCAAGTACTTCACAACCCTTGATATTTTCACCTAATGTCTTACCTGTTACAGTAATTGTATCAAGTTTTAATAAATCCTTCTTAGCAAGCTCGTTCATAAGTGCCTGTACGCCGCCTGCCATATATAAATCCTGTACATGATGTTCACCGGCAGGTGCAAGATGACAAAGGTTAGGTGTTTCTTTGCTTATTTCATTTGCGTAGTCAAGCGTAATTGGTGCTTTTGCTTCATGTGCAATAGCAGGAAGGTGAAGCATTGAGTTTGTGCTGCATCCAAGAGCCATATCTACTCTAAGTGCATTATAGATAGAATCCGGAGTGATAATATCTCTCGGTCTTATATTCTTTTCAAGTAAATCCATTATTCTCATACCTGCTGTTTTTGCAAGTCTTATTCTCTCTGAATAAACTGCCGGAATAGTACCGTTACCAGGAAGTGCCATACCAAGAACTTCACTTAGACAGTTCATTGAATTTGCTGTAAACATACCTGAGCATGAACCGCATGAAGGGCAAGCAGCATTTTCAAGACCTAAAAGTTCGTCTTCATTTATAGTACCTGCCTTAAAAGCACCTACTGCTTCAAATGTAGTATTAAGGTCACGGAACTTACCCTTGTAATTAATAGAAAGCATAGGTCCGCCGCTTACTATTATTGCAGGTATATTAAGTCTTGCCGCTGCTATAAGCATACCGGGTACAATTTTATCACAGTTAGGAATAAGTACAAGTGCATCAAAACCATGTGCAATAGTCATTGACTCAATTGAGTCAGCTATAAGTTCACGTGTAGCAAGTGAATATTTCATTCCTGAATGTCCCATTGCTATACCGTCACATACACCGATTGCCGGGAACTCTATCGGAGTACCGCCTGCCATTCTTACACCGGCTTTAACAGCCTCTGCTATCTTATCAAGATGTACATGTCCCGGAATAACCTCGTTTTTCGCACTTACTACACCAATTAAAGGACGACTGATTTCTTCATCTGTAAAACCTGATGCCTTAAATAGTGAACGGTGCGGTGTTTTTTCTAAACCTTTTTTTACTATATCACTGTGCATTTTTCTTTTCCTCCTTAAAGTTTCATAAATAATTGAAGTAATATATTGTAATTATAAAAATATTTGACAACATAAGTATTGTTTATTGTTTCGTAAAGATTACTGTCAGCCGGTGCAAAAAGAGATATAAAGGCAAAAAGCAAAAATACAATAAATATTATATTTACTGTCATTAACAATCCGCCTACTGTTTTATTTACTCCGTTTATGACCGGCAGTTTACTGACACCGTTTATAATCATATACGCTGCCATAAGTATAAGACGTATTATTATAAACAATGCTACACATGCAATAACGGTAATGAAAATACCTGTCAGATAGTCAACAGCCGTATTATTTACATTCGCCATACCATTAGAAATGGTATTATTCAAATCTCCCTGTATAACTTCGGGAAGATTAAGGCTCTCCGCAATATTTACACCGCCTCCTGAAGGTATATTTACTGCCTCGCTTACTTTATCGTGAATTACTGAAGCAAGATTAGTTCCATATAGGAACGAAACTGCAGAATTTTTAAGTATTGTTACCAGTATAATTGTAACAACAAGTGCGGCTATTTTCCACACTGACTTTACAAAACCTTTTTTGTAGCCTATAACAAAGGCCGTAACAAGAAGTGCTGCCAAAATAATATCAGGTATAATATTCAAACACATCCCCCCTCTATCTTGTTACAAACTCAAGGCTGTTTGAATACACTATTACAAAGGATTTGTCAGAAAGAATTATTAAATCCTTTATATCCATTGCAGCAGTATACTTAGACATATTATTTGAGTTGATTCTTCCCCAGTATATATCTCTGCCTATGTTGTATATAATGTCTTTATCGTTTATATCAATAAAATCAGTAACACCGTTAAGTGTAATGCTTTCTTTCAGGGCACCTTTTTTTGAATATCGATTTATAACAGGTATATTTTGATTATCGACAGATAAGAGCTTATTGCCTTTTTCATCTATTGATGAGTGTGTAAGCTGCATACCGTCAAAAGTATTATCATATACAATTTTACCACTATCAGAAATACCTGTAATTCTGTTATCACCAAAACAGTTTGCTATATCACCAACAAATCTTATATCAAAAATAACACTGTTTTCTATATCAGTTTTTGAGTAACTTTCCTTCTCATTTAAATTAAATAAATGTACGGAACTTTTTACAGTAGTTTCTGTATTTAACAAAGCAACTGCAACACGTCTTGAAGACTGAGAAATATCGGCACATATTACTGCATCACTACCGGATGCCCATGAATAAATCTGTTCACCGTTTTTATTATATACCGATATACCTCCCTTATATGACGCCTTACTCGTTACTACAACAACATCGCCGTTTGCAGATAGTTCTCCTGCTGCTATCATATCTGGATCATCTATATCATACACAAGATTTTTGTCATTGTAAAGACAAATTTTATTTCTTCCGTTTTCTGCAAGTAAAATATAATTACCCTCAGCTTTTAAAATAGGATCTACAATAGCTGTTTCTATTTCCCACTGAACTGTTCCTGTTTCGTCAATAAATGACATATAGTTCATTTTTGCACATATTACACCGTCATGGTACGGAACAAACTCCGTTTTGTTTGCCTCCTCAAATGTAACTGTAACATTACTTTTAAATTCGGTATTATACTGTTCTGTTTCTTCTTCTTTTGTTTCTTGTATAGGTGTATTATCGGATTTAAAATTCTTAAACACTTTTGAAAAATTGTTTGAAAAATTAGCCTTATAATTTCCGATTATTCCTGAATCTATCATCACAAATGCAATTACGGCAATAATACCGATGATTACACCTATTATAATACCGTGTCTTGTATTCTTTTTGTCTGATTCAAATACAACGTCATCATATTCACTGTAATCAGTATCATCTATTTCATCAAATGTATCATAAAAATCCTGTTCCTTAGAATAATCATCTTCCGTTACATTCGTTTCAGTTTGAACATCATCAGGTATTTCTTCATTTTCAGTTTCATCTTCAGTTACAGTTTCTTCAGGTGTATTATCTTCTTCCTCTTCGGAATATTGAATAAGGTCCTTAATCGAATCCTCATTTATAAAATCATCTTTCTTCAACTGTAATACACCTCCTTTAAACAAAGTCCCTGTGGCGGTGCAGTAATTCCTGCCCTTGTTCTATCCTTTGAGTTTATTATATCCTCCATATCCTCAGGACGTATTTTTCCGCCGCCTGCAAATACAAGCGTTCCGGCAATAATTCTTACCATATTGTATAGAAATCCGTTTCCTTTTATATCTATTGTTATGATATTGCCGTCTTTATACACGTCAAGAGAATAAATTGTTCTCACGGTAGTTTTAACTGTAAAACCGCTTGATGCAAAACCTATAAAGTCATGTTCTCCCTCAAAAGCCTTTGCAGCCTTTTTCATTTTCTCTAAATCAAGAGGATATTTATAGTGCCATGAATATCTGCTGTAAAATGCGTCTGGAAATTCACCGCAATAAATGCGATAAATATACCTTTTCCCCACCGCACTGTTTTTTGCGTGAAAATCTTCCTCCATATCCTCACCTAAGTAACATACTATATCATCAGGCAATATACTGTTAAGTGCGTATGGTAACCTGCTTGCCGGAACTGAAGATGATGTCTTAAAACTGCAAACATACCCCTGTGCGTGAACACCTGTATCAGTTCGACCGCAGCCTATAAGGTTTATATTTTCATTCGTTATTTTTTCAAGTGCGTTTTTTACTGTTTCCTGAACAGTTACTGCATTTTTCTGTATCTGCCAGCCATGATATGCAGTACCGTCATATTGAAGCATAAGCTTAACATTTCTCATTATATCATTTCCATATCTAAAATTCAACTAAGATTTCCAATAAAATCAACACCAATAAAGCAATTACAAAAATTGTACATCCTTTTAAATCAATGATTCCTGCTTTATTTTCTTTCATTTTTGTTCTTCCCATGCCGCCTCTGTAACATCTTGCCTCCATAGCTGTTGCAAGTTCATCGGCACGTCTGAAAGCACTTACAAAAAGAGGTATCAAAAGCGGTACCATTGCCTTTGCACGGCGTATTATATTTCCTGATTCAAAATCTGCTCCTCTTGCTGTCTGTGCCTTCATTATCTTATCAGTTTCCTCCGCAAGTGTCGGGATAAACCTTATTGCAATAGTCATCATCATCGCTATTTCATGCGATGGTACTTTTATTTTGCTTAGTGGACGAAGAAGTGTTTCTATTCCGTCTGTAAGCTGCAAAGGCGATGTTGTAAGCGTTAAAAGTGAAGTACCTGTTATTAAGAAAAACAAACGATACAACATCTTTGCTCCCTGTATTATTCCTTCACTTGTAATATTTAAAGTAAACTTAAATATCGGAATCGACCACACCGTTTCACCCGGAGTCATAAATAGATTAACTACCGCCGTAAATATAAATATCCAAAGCATAGGTCTTATTCCCTTTAGTATCATTTTTAAAGGTACTTTACTTACCAAAACCAATATAAAGGTATATAACGCAAATGCTAAATATGAAATCGGATTATTTATAAAAAATAAAATTATTATATAAAATATCGTTAAAATAATCTTGATTGGTGCATTCATTCTGTGAAGGGGTGAATTGCCGGGAATATACTGACCTATTATTATGTCTTTAAACATTTCTGACACCTCCGGCTAATTTTTTTATAGCTTCCGCCGCCTCCTCGACAGTATATATATTATCCGGTAAATCATATCCTGCATCTTTAAGTTTATTTGTAAGGCGTGTTATCTGAGGAACATCAAGACCTATTTCCTGAAGTTTTTTTGACTTTGAAAAAACTTCATCGACAGTACCCATCATTTCAACGTGTCCCTCATTCATTACAATTACTTTTTCCGCTGTTTTTGCCACATCTTCCATAGAATGTGACACGAAAATAATAATCATTTTTTCGTTTTTCTCATGAAGCTTTTTTATAATTTCAAGTATATCATCTCTGCCCTTTGGGTCAAGACCTGCGGTAGGTTCGTCAAGTATAAGGACACTTGGTCGCATTGCAAGAACTCCTGCTATTGCAACACGCCTTTTTTGGCCGCCTGATAAGTCAAAGGGTGATTTTTCTAAATGCTTTTCCTTAATTCCAAGCATTTTTGCACTTTCTCTTACACGTCTGTCAATTTCTTCGTCACTAAGTCCCATATTTTTAGGACCGAAAGCAATATCCTTATATACCGTTTCTTCAAAAAGCTGATGCTCAGGATACTGGAATACAATTCCTACTTTTCTTCTTACAAGCTTTAAATCTGCATCCTTTGATGTAACATTAATACCATCTATTTCTATTTTACCTGAAGTTGGTTTTACAAGTGCATTAAAATGCTGTATAAGTGTTGACTTACCGCTGCCTGTATGACCTATAATTGCTACTAAAGAACCGTCATCTATTTCTAAATTTATATTTTTTAGTGCCTGTCTTTCAAAGGGCATTCCTATCTGATATACATAACACACATTTTCTGCTTTAATCATCGGCTTGCACCTCCTAAAACATTATTTAATGCGTCAAAGCACTCATCTTCTGTCAATATATCTTCAGGAATATTTATACCGCTTTTTCTAAGTTCATACGCTAAAAGAGTAACCTGTGGTACATCAAGACCTAAAGCTTTTAATTTTTCAACATTTTTAAATACTTCCTTAGGTGTTCCATCAAGGACAATTTCACCGTCGTCCATAACAATAGTTCTGTCTGCCTGTGATGCCTCGTCCATATAGTGTGTTATAAGTACAACCGTTATTCCCTGTTCTCTGTTAAGACGTTTTATTGTTTCCATTACCTCACGTCTTCCCATTGGATCAAGCATTGCAGTAGGTTCATCAAGTACAAGTATATCCGGTTTCATTGCAAGCACCGCCGCTATTGCAACACGCTGTTTTTGTCCGCCTGAAAGCTGGGACGGTGAGCAAAATGCGTACTTTGTCATATTTACCGCCGCAAGACATTCATCAACGCGTCGTCTTATTTCCTTTGGTGAAACTCCCAAATTTTCAGGTGCAAACGCCACTTCGTCCTCTACCATTGCCGCAACCATCTGATTATCCGGATTTTGAAAAACCATTCCCGCACACTGACGTATATTAAATACCTTTTTTTCATCTAATGTATCCATTCCGTTTATATATACTTTTCCTCCCGACGGTAAAAGTATTGCATTAAAATGTTTTGCAAGTGTTGATTTTCCGCTTCCGTTATGACCAAGTACAGCAGTAAACGAACCTTTTTCAATTTTTATACTAAGATCTTTTAATGCTAATTCCTCAGTTACCTTACCTGTATCAATATCTTCTTTTCGGTAAATGAAGGAGAGATTACAAGTTTCTATCATCTGTTTCGCTCCGAATTTATACTAAATATCCGCCAAGCGGATTACTAATAATTATAGCATTTACAACAGATTGTGTCAATTACAATAGCTACACAAATATTTCATATTTTGCCCTATATCTATTGACTAAAATACAATTAAAATGATAAAATATAGAATTAGAAATTAAACTAATAGGAGAAAATTATGTGGAGTGCAGATAAATGGACTGATTACAGTCTTATAGACAGTGCGGACGGAGAAAAACTTGAATATTGGGGCAAATATGTTTTGCGTCGTCCCGATCCTCAAGCGGTATGGAATTTAAAATCAGAAAAAAAATTATGGAATAATACAGATGCCTGGTATCACCGTTCAAAATCCGGCGGTGGAAAATGGCAGTTTATGAACAAAAAACTTCCAGAGCGTTGGACAATAAAATATCGTGACCTTACTTTTAATATAAAGCCAATGGGCTTTAAACATACAGGTCTTTTCCCTGAACAGGCTGTAAACTGGGACTGGTTTTCGGAATTAATAAAAAACAGTCAAAGACCGATTCGTGTACTTAATCTATTTGCATATACAGGCGGTGCAACAGTTGCAGCACTTGCAGCAGGAGCTGAAGTAGTACACGTTGATGCTTCAAAGGGTATGGTAACATGGGCAAAGGAAAATGTTGTATCATCAGGTCTTGGCGAAAAGCCTGTAAGATATATTGTAGACGATGTTGTAAAATTTGTACAGCGTGAGCAAAGACGCGGACGTGAATATGATGCTATTATAATGGATCCGCCGTCATACGGACGAGGCCCATCAGGTGAAGTATGGAAAATAGAAAATGAACTATATCCGTTAATTGAAGAATGTATGAAAATACTTTCAGATAAACCTCTATTCTTCCTTATAAATTCCTATACAACAGGACTTAGTGCACAGGTGCTTATAAATGTACTTTCAATGACCATAGGAAGAAAATACGGCGGTAAAATTACTGCCGATGAAATAGGTTTACCTATGAAATCAAATTCACTTATACTGCCATGCGGTATAAGCGGACGTTGGCAAAGTGAATAACATGAGTTATATAAAAAAACTTATACTGCTCTTTATTACACTTTTATGTATCAGCGGGTGCAGTCAAATTACCGTAAAAAATCCTGATATATTAACTTGTGCAGTAATTTCAAAGGAAGATAGCCAAACAGGAAAAAACACTTATAATTTATTAAATGAATCTACGGTGGCGACCCTTAAAGCCGACATAATAGACGCCTCAAATCTTCAGGATTTATCAAAATATGATATTTTATATATTGACAAATCTGTAATTGAAGTTGACAATTTTGACTTATATTCCGTTCAGAGATACGTTGCAAAGGGCGGAAATGTATTTCTTGATAACGAGCTGTATGACATTTTCACCTATGATTTTATAGGTGCGGAAGATTTTGTTGAGTTAACTGAAAGTCCTGTTAATATGGAGTATAATGATAATATAAGTGGATTAAACAAAGGAATTGGCAAAATACGTACGCTGATAAATGATTTTTCATCACTTTATCAAAGCGATGATTCACTGAATGTACAAAACTTTGGAGTTGGAGTTATCCCGACAACTGCAAAAAGTATTGCTTCAAAGGACGGCTACGGAATTTATACAATAAATCAATACGGCAGTGGGTATGTATTTTTCACAAATCCACTTTTTTCAAATAAACTTTTGTATGACTACTTTGCTGAATTTGTTTCACTTAATAAGTACGGTTATGCCATTGAACACGTTTTCGGTAATTTCGGAAAAAAGTCAGCTGCATGGGACATTCCTGCTGAAAAAGGCGAAGATATACAAAATGACAACTTTAATGATATTATAAAAACATTTAAGCAGCTTGGACAAGTTACGACCTTTGTAATACCTGAAAATTCATATACACAGGTAAGCAGTGAAACAGAAAATGATTATTTTTTCTATGACAGCGGTCAATTGCTATTTGAAAATACTAACACAGAAGAATATACATTTACGGCTCCTTTTTATAATGATAACAAATTAATTTTGCCGCATATAAAAACAGATGACACAACTTATTCATCTATTTATGCAAAATACAATTTACCTATTGTTTTTTATGAAAATCTCGATACGCTAAGCAATGACAGAATAAAAAAGATTGATACATTTTTAAATGACTATAATTATAATACTGTGCTTTTAGAACAGATTGCAAAATCCACTGCTGCCGCTTACAACACTTTTATAAATGCAAAATGGGAAGATGACTCTCTAAAGTTATGTGCTGATGTAAAAAGCGAGGATATTCCCCTTTATGATTTTGATTATCAAAGTAGTGTAGGTGTTAAAATTATTCTTGCGGACAATATCAGTGTTGATAATTTTAATGTTGATGCAAACGTATATTATAAATATAATAATGAAATTTATGTTTCACTTGATAAAAATGTTCAAATTTCAAAACTGATTGAAAATGAAAATATTAATATAACATCTGTCAATCTTCCTGCTAAGATTTCAATTAGCAAAGATACGGTGGCAGTTAAATTCCTTGAGAGTGGAATGATGGCAGTACAGGTTCAAGGCTTAGTAAAAACTACCTCAGACGGCTGGGACTTTACTCAGCAAAACAATGTAACTACCTTTATAAAATACGGTAATGCAGAAACCTTAAAAATAGTAAAATAGGGCTGTAACAAAAAGTTACAGCCCATTTTTAAATTATAAAATACATTCCTAAAAGTACAATAAGAAAGATAACATTAACAGCAGTAAAATATAAAATATATTTCATCTTATTTTCTATTGCCGCAACATACTTAAATGAAATTAAACTTGCCATAGATGCAATAAGTGTACCTAATCCGCCTATATTCGTACCGACAATAAGCTCCGCTGTTTTATCTGTAAACCCTGAAAGAAGCAGTGCCGCAGGTACATTACTTACAATCTGACTTGACGCAACTGCCGTTATACATTCTCTTCCGATTATTACATTCTCTATCATATTTTTAAAGACTTCAATTCTGCCCATATTTCCTATAAAAATAAAGAACGCAGCAAATGTTACTAAAAGAGAGTAATCCACATACCTAAATATTAGTCTGTCGAATATTAATATAACAATAACAGATATAATAAATGCAATCTTATAGTCTATAATTTTTGCAACTGCCATTAGCGAAACAATAAAAAGTAAAGGATATATTACAATTCTTTTATTCTTTTTAATCTCTGTTTTGCTTTTAAGCACAACTTCTCCTTTATCATTTTTATAAAACATTATAAAAACAGTGAGTAATACAAAAGACATAATGGTATACGGGAGCATAAGTAATATAAATTCACCTAATCCCATACCCGATTTACCATACAAATATAGATTTTGAGGATTGCCGATAGGTGTCAGCATACTTCCCAAATTTGCCGCAACGGTCTGCAAAGATACTATTGGTATAGTCAATTTTTCCTTTCCAATGAGTATAAGTACAGTCACAGTAAATGGTACAAATGTTATAAGTGCTACATCGTTTGTAATTATCATACTAAAGAAAAAGCACAGCATTACAAGAATAAACATAAGATATCTTGTACCCTTTACTTTAGTTATGAGCCTTTCAGCAAAAAAAGTAAATATACCTATTTTCTGAAATCCCGCCATTACTGACATTAAACAAAATAAAATGCTAAGTGTTCGAAAATCTATGTAACTTACATATTCCACATCAGGCGGCACAATAAACGACGATACCAGAGCAAGTATACATGCAATAACTAATACTATTTCTTTTTTTATAAATTGAATTACCTTTTCCATTTTAAAAACTTTTCCTCTTTTTTTCTATATTATATCATATACTTTTATAAATAACAACTTCTACTTGACATTACAGTTTTAGTATGCTAAAATTGTGTGCAGGGAATGAGGTTCTCCCATGGTAAAATTACCTAAACCGCTTAGTAAGCTGATGACTTCTGCATTATTTTTAATGCGGAATTTATCAGCTTTTTTTGATTAAAGGAGGAAAATATGTTATTTAGTATTGCTTTAATATTAGTATGTGGAATGTTTTTGGGGTGGATATGTAAAAAGCTACATCTGCCGAGTCTTTTAGGAATGATTATAACAGGAATTATATTAGGACCATACGCACTTAATTTAATTGATGAATCAATTATTAGTATTTCTTCTGATTTAAGGCGTATTGCACTTATAATTATTCTTATGCGTGCAGGACTTTCTTTAAATATATCTGACTTAAAAAAAGTAGGTCGTCCCGCAATACTGATGTGTTTTGTTCCTGCCTGTTTTGAAATGCTGGGAATGATATTAATTGCACCAAGATTGTTAAATATTTCTGTTTTAGATGCGGCAATTATGGGTGCTGTTGTAGCGGCTGTTTCACCTGCCGTAATTGTACCTAAAATGCTTAAACTAATTGAAGAAGGATATGGTACAAAACAAAGTATTCCTCAGCTTATTTTAGCAGGAGCATCTGTTGATGATGTATTCGTTATTGTTATGTTTACAGCTTTTACAGGACTTGCACAAGGTAATGACGTATCACTGACCGGATTTATAAATATTCCGATTTCAATAGTTGTCGGTCTTTTATTCGGACTTATTGTAGGATATGTTTTTTCTGTTTATTTTAAAAAAGTACATATACGAGATACTGCAAAGGTTATAATTTTACTTTGTACCGCATTTGTAATGGTTACCATTGAGGATAACTTTTCTAATTTTATTCCATTTTCAGGATTAATAGCTGTCATGGGACTTGGAATTGCACTGCAAAAGAAAAGAGAAGTTGTTGCTATAAGACTCTCTGTAAAATTTAACAAATTGTGGGTTTGTGCTGAAATATTACTGTTTGTTCTTGTTGGTGCAACAGTAAATTTAAAATATGCCGTATCTGCCGGTTTCGGAGTAATAATACTTATATTTGCGGTACTATGTTTTAGAGTTATAGGCGTACTGTTCTGCTTATTAAAAACAAAACTTAATTTAAAAGAACGTCTTTTCTGCATGATAGCCTATATGCCTAAAGCTACAGTACAAGCTGCAATAGGTGCTATTCCTCTTTCTATGGGACTTGCCTGCGGAGATATTGTTTTAACCGTTGCTGTTTTGTCAATTATTATAACAGCCCCCCTTGGTGCATTTCTAATTGATCTAACTTATAAACGACTTTTAAATAAAAATAATGAATAAATATGAAAAACAGGTAAGCTTATAAAACTTACCTGTTTTAATATGTTTAAATTTACTGTTTTTTGCCGTGACCGCTGCCTTGCCCGGTACCATTTCCGTTGCCCATTCCAGAACCTGCACCATTACCTGAGCCGTTACCTGCTCCAGTACCATTACCGGTACCGTTACCCATTCCTAATCCAGTGCCATTTCCAGCACCGTTTCCATGTTCTTCATTGTGGTGGTTTCCGGAATAAGATTCACCTGTATATTGTGAATATATTTCCTTTAGTTCATTCATGGATTTGTCTACGTACTCATCTATCGTTCCACCATACTGAACAATTTGTTCTATTAAATAATACTTGCCCGGTGAAATATTATATTCCATTGCCTTTTCTTTATTATTCACATTGTGACATGTTAAATTAGCATTTGGACACTGTAATTTTATTGTATCATTAATTTCCTGATTTAGATTTTCCGAATTACCTTCAATATATATTTCAGCAGCTGATACATCATAACCTAATAAATTTTCAGCTTCAAATATATCATCAACTGCATCACTATATTTTTTTCCTTTTAAATCTAAACCCTCAACAACTTCAACAGCATCATCATTATAAGTATCAACCGATATAACACGCTTAAATTGATTTAATGATAGACCAATTGACGGATTCACATCAAGAGAAATATAAGCTGCCTCTGTTGTTGAAGCATGAAAAATTCCTGTGCCTCCTACAAATGTAAATAAAACTAAACATGCAGCAACTAATTGAGGTATGTACTTCATTCGTACTTTTGGTTTACATCTATTTAGTGTTTTAGTCTTTAAATCCTCTGAAGCATGTATTTCATCGAAAGCTTTGTATATCTTATTCAAGGATGTCACCTCCTAATTCATCTTTGAGCATATCCTTTGCTCTGCTAAGCCAAGTATATATTGTATTAACATTTTTATGTAACAAGCTTGAAATTTCAACCGCCGAATATTGTTCATAATAAAACAAATATATAACATTACGATAATTTTCCGGCAATTTTTTGACTGCTTCTCTAACATACGATAAATCTTCTTTATCATTTGAAGCAATTTCTTTCACTTCATCTAATGTTGAAGTATTTCGTCTAAAGAAATTTTTAAAACTATCCTTACAAAGATTTATCGTAACGCGTATAATCCATGCTTTTTCATGGTTATCATCTTTAAATTTAGGTGCTTTTGTCATATATCTTAAAAACACATTTTGAAATATGTCTTCACTGTCATATTGATTTTTCATATTCAAATAGCAGATACGGTTTACCGTATCTGCATATTTATTTATTACTTGTGTAATCTCCTCATGTGTTTTCATAATCTTTTACTTATCTTCTACAACCGTGTCCTCTGCCCATACCTTGACCTTGACCGTTACAAGCATTTTGACCTATATTCTGATAAAGTCTTTGGTCTGAACCACATTCTGTACATTCACCATAGCTTATCGCTCCTCCACATTCACTGCATACTCTTGTGCATGCTCCGTTATTAACACAGTTTTGATTAGCGTTATATCTACCTCCGTATGCTAATGCAGGAACTGCTGCCGCTATTGTCATAATTGCTGCTAAAATTGCTACCTTCTTTTTCATTTTAATTACCTCCTAAATTTAATATGTTGTTAAGTGGTTTGTAACCCCTTTCATATATAACACGATTTAGGTAATATAATCCTTTCAAAAAAAATAAAAATTTTATTTTCTATAATACTAATAATCTATATCTAATTTAAACTCATATAATACTGATATTACAATAAAACACTAAATAAAAAATTAATGCTCTTTGCAGGAGAGATTAGTGACTTCCAATTTTATAACAGCAATATTATCAACTTGTTCCTTTTTAAAATCCCATTCACTTTTACCCGAATAGTGAGACATTAACAATCTAAGAGCATGGATTTTTTCTTCATAGTTATCTAAAATGCTTATTATCCCGTTTCCCATAATAGATTGATACATATAAGAATATGTACAGGCAGTTTCTCCTTCTATAAGTTTATGTTTTCTATCCATTTCAAATGAAGCAGTTTTCTGCATTTTAATCAATTCAATCTTTTTTCCAGTTGCTGCACCATGGAAATATAAAATTAATTTTTCATCTATTTCTTCATATCCATAATTCAAAGGTACAATATATGCACCATTTTCATCAATAAGTCCTAATCGACAACAATCACATTCTGAAAAAATTTCAATAATTTTGTTGTAATCAGTAATTTCTCTATCTTTTCTTCTCATAACATTCTCCTATGATCACTAAATTTGATTAAATATAAATAAAAATATCATTATATATAATTACTTTAAATATTTCTTTCTGTTTGTTAATATACACATACTTATTTTTAAACTATATATAAATACACCTAAATAATTATATAAAAAAATTTATTACAAATCAATATATTTAAAATAAAAAAACCTAAAAACAGTAAAACTGTTCTTAGGTTTTTTTTATGGTGGACCATCTAGGACTCGAACCTAGGACCGTCCGGTTATGAGCCGGATGCTCTAACCAACTGAGCTAATGGTCCATATACGAAACAGCCTTCACAAGAAAGGCTGCTCTAATATGGTGACCCGTGCGGGAATCGAACCCGCGTTACCGCCGTGAAAGGGCGGTGTCTTAACCGCTTGACCAACGGGCCATATATCGCAATAACCCGGCTAATTAGTCAGGTTATTGCATTAGTTCCGGCAACTTTCTACTTTCCCAGGCGGTCGCCCACCAAGTATCATCGACGTTAAGGAGCTTAACTTCTGTGTTCGGCATGGGAACAGGTGGTTCCTCCTTGCTATCGTCACCGGATAAATG
>CALXQE010000053.1 GCA_944390495.1 uncultured Clostridia bacterium | reverse complement strand
AAACTGCAAGGATATGGGGATAGACAGACTTCCTCCTGACGTAAACAAAAGTGAGGATATGTTTACAGTTGAAGAAAACAGTATACGTTTTGGACTTTCAGCAGTGAAGAATGTTGGAAGAAATATAATAGTTAATCTTGTGCGAGAGAGAAATAAAAATGGTAAGTTTAAAAGTTTTGCTGATTTTTTGGACAGAATGGCAGCATACGATATAAATAAACGTGCACTTGAAGGATTAATCAGCTGCGGTGCCTTTGATTCAATGGGTGTTAAACGTTCACAGCTTATGGCTATATATGAACGTGCATTAGAGGGGAGTGCAAAAAACGCAAGGGACAATATTGCCGGGCAGATGTCGCTGTTTGACACGATTGACGAGCCGGCGGAAATGGAATTTCCGAATATACCGGAGTTTGATAAGAAAACTCTTTTAAAAATGGAAAAACAGTCCACAGGATTATATTTTTCAGGACATCCTATGGAGGAATATACGGATAAAATTAAGAAGATTACAAAGTATAATATAGGTGATGTATTAAGATGTGTCCATAGAGATGATGAAGGAAATTATCATGCTGTTGAAGGTGGATTGCAGGATGGTGATAATATAATTATATGCGGTGCTATTGCTTCAAGGAAAAATAAAACAACACGTGCAAACGCACAGATGGCATTTTTAAGCCTTGAGGACATATACGGAGCAATTGAATGTATAGTTTTTCCAAAGATACTTTCGGAGTATTCTAATATTTTACAGGAAGATTCGCTTGTGGCTGTTTCGTGTCGCTTGTCAATAAGAGAGGACGAACCGCCAAAACTACTGCTCCAGTCAGTACAAAATCTTGACAGTGCAGTTTTAGAAAAAAAGGAACCTGAAAAATTGTATATTCAGCTTGATACAAAAAACGAGCAAAATCTTAAGGCTGTGGAAGAAGCACTTTCACCGTACAGAGGTGATATGGAGGTAAGACTGTTTTTTGCAGATACCAAAAAAATGGCAAAAGTACCAAGAAGATTGTGGTTTAACGGTACTGAAAATGCGGTGTTAGATCTTAAAAAGATTTTCGGTGATGATAATATAAGAATTAAGTAGTAAAAATAACCAAAACATTGCATAGTTAAAAATTTATATTTTAATGGATTTACTCTTGAAAAATCAACAAAAATGCTATATTATATTTAAGAGTATGTTATTTTTTCAAAATTGCCGAAATGAGGTATTGATGATGGACGATTATATTATAATTAAAGCCTTGGAGAACGGTGTGAATATCATCGGTCTTACAAGAGGTAAGGACACTAAGTTTCACCATACAGAGAAGCTTGATAAGGGTGAAGTGTATATTGCACAGTTTACAGAGGTTACATCAGCTATAAAAATCAACGGTGCAGCTGAAATATACACAAAGCACGGAAAACTTACGTCTGATGAAAGACAGTAGTCGTCTGTAACTGGAGGTTTTTTAGTATGTGGATTGTAGTATATGTCACTCAGTCAATGGAAACGGCAAAAAAACTTGGAAATGTACTTTATGATAATAAGGTGATTTCAAAATTACGCTCAGCTGAACATTGCAGTACTAACAGAGATGGTGAGTGCTATGAAGTACTTGTTCCTGATACTGAGCTTGAAACGGCACAGGATATAATATTTGAAAATGAATTATTCTAATACTGTGGGAGGTAAGAGAAATATGGAGAATAAAAATGTAAGAACTATTGGAGTTTTAACAAGCGGCGGAGATGCACCGGGAATGAATGCGGCAATTCGTGCCGTTGTCAGAGTAGGTTCATATTACGGACTAAAGGTTTTCGGTGTTAGAAGAGGATATAACGGTCTTATAAACGGAGAGCTTGTTGAAATGAATGCACGTTCTGTTTCAGAAATATTACAAAGAGGCGGTACTGTGCTTCAAACTGCAAGATGTCTTGAATTTAAAGAACCGGCAGGTGTGAAGAAGGCAGTTGAGATTGCAAAGGTATTTGGTCTTGACGGACTTATTGTTATTGGCGGTGACGGTTCATTTAGAGGAGCTAAGGATTTATGTGCAGCAGGTCTTCCTACTATTGCACTTCCTGGTACTATTGATAATGATATAAGCTGCAGTGAATATACAGTTGGTTACGATACATGTCTTAATACAGTTAAGGATGCTGTCGATAAAATTCGTGATACAGCACAAAGCCACGAAAGATGTTCTATTATTGAAGTAATGGGAAGAGCTGCCGGATATATTGCTATTCAGGCAGGTATTGCATGTGGTGCAGAGGTTGTTTTGGTACCTGAAAGAAAATGGAGCTTTGATGAGGACATATTACGTCCTATTCTTGAAAGTAAATCAAGGGGTAGAAAACATTCAATTATCATTGTCGCTGAGGGTGTCGGCGGTGTTATTGATATGGCAAAGGAAATTGAAGAAAAGACAGGTATTGAGTCAAGAGCAACTATTTTAGGTCACGTTCAAAGAGGCGGCAGCCCTACTGTACGTGACAGAGTTGTGGCAAGTGAAATGGGCGGAAGAGCTGTTGAACTTCTTCTTGAGGGTAAGCAGAACAGAATTGTATGTATGCAAAAGCATGAAATTGTTGATGTGGACATTGAAGAAGGTCTTAATATGACAAAGGAACTTCCACAGTATCTTGTTGATTTGGCAAAGAAACTGTCAGTATAATGGAAATTAAGGCAGATAAATTTGATTTACGGCAACGATGCTGTAAGTCAGAAATTGTCTGCCTTTTATATTCTGCCATGCGGCAGATAAAAAGAATGGGAAAAAATTATAAAGGAGAATTGACTATGAGAAGAACAAAAATTATTTGTACGATGGGCCCTGCAACGGATAATGATGAGGTGTTAAGAGAATTAATGCTAAGCGGTATGGATGTTGCAAGACTTAATTTTTCCCATGGAACGCATGAAGAGGCTCTTGAACGTATTAACAGAATAAAAAGAATCAGAGAAGAACTTGATATGCCGGTTGCAATACTGCTTGATACAAAAGGACCGGAAGTAAGAGTTAAGGAATTTAAAGAGGGTAAGGTTGAACTTAAAGAGGGACAAAAATTTACCCTTTGTACAGATGATGTTGAAGGTGATGAAAATCAAGTTTCTATAACATACGCAGATCTTCCTAAGGACGTTAAAGTAGGTGACAGAATACTTATTGATGACGGACTTATTGAAATGGAGGTCATGAGTGTTAAGAGCAAAAGAATCCTTTGTAAAGTTAAAAACGGTGGTGTGGTTTCTAACAAAAAAGGTGTAAATGTACCTAATGTATCACTATCTATGCCGTATATGAGTCAAAAAGATATTGATGATATTTTGTTTGGTATTAAACAGGATGTTGATTTTATTGCAGCGTCATTTGTAAGAACAGCGGCAGATGTAAAGGAAATTAAAACGCTTCTTCGTGATAACGGTGGACGTAATATTGGTGTTATTGCTAAAATTGAAAATGCAGAAGGCGTTGATAATATTGACGATATTATAAGAGAAACACACGGTATTATGGTTGCACGAGGTGATATGGGTGTTGAAATAGCAATGGAAGACTTGCCTGTAATACAGAAAAGACTTATCAAAAAGACATACAGAGCAGGAAAAGTTGTTATAACAGCAACACAAATGCTTGATTCAATGATAAGAAATCCACGTCCTACAAGAGCAGAGGCAACAGACGTTGCAAATGCAATTTATGACGGTACAAGTGCAATAATGCTGTCAGGAGAAACGGCAATAGGCAAGTATCCTGTTGAAACAGTTAAGACGATGGCGTCAATAGCAGAGAGAACGGAAAATGATATAGATTATGTAAAACGTTTGGC
This sequence comes from uncultured Clostridia bacterium, assembly GCA_944390495.1. Lineage (GTDB taxonomy): Bacteria > Bacillota > Clostridia > UBA1381 > UBA1381 > Hominilimicola. The sequence continues at coordinate 30,530 of CALXQE010000053.1, read as the reverse complement.
AAGAATAAATTTTGATTCACGTATGGATGTCACAAATGCGATAAGCCATGCGACATGTACAACTGCACATGACCTTCATGCTTCGGCTGTAATAGCACTTACCTATTCAGGCGGTACTGCAATGCAGCTTTCGAAATTCAGACCGTCATGTCCGATTATTGCACCGACACTAAGTCCAAAGGCAAGACGCATATTAAATCTTTCATGGGGTGTAATTCCTATTATGAGCGAAGCAAGAAGCAATACTGATGAACTGTTTGATCATGCAGTTGAATGCGCCCAGAAAACAGGGCTAATTAAAGATGGTGATCTTGTTGTAATTACGGGCGGTGCACCTATGGGAGTTGCAGGAACAACCAATATTATGAAGGTACACCTTGTCGGACATATATTGGTAAGTGGTAAAGGGCTTGATAATATAAGTACAACAGCAAATGTATGTGTTGCAACAAGTGAAGAAGAGCTTAAAAAGAATTTCCGTGAAGGAGATATTGTTGTAACAAATAACGTTACAAAGAATATGATTAGTACACTTAAAAAGGCAGCAGGAATAATTTCGGAAGAAATGGGCGAGGCAAATAATGCAACAGTTCTTGCAGCTGCGTTGGATATACCTGTAATTGTTGCAGCGGCAGGAGCTACTAAGGTACTAAAAAGCGGTACAACAATTACAATGGACGCAAAAAGAGGACTTGTTTATTCAGGTGCGGAAGTAATAGAATAATTTGAAAAGGAAGCGATATAAATGTCATTTGTAAGTAAATCGTATCTGACTGTAAGATATGCGGAAACTGATATGATGGGGATAGTTCATCATTCAAGATACTACCCATGGTTTGAAGTTGCACGTACTGACTTTATTAAAAAAAGCGGTATAAGCTATACAGAAATGGAAAATATGGGAATACTTCTTCCTCTTACTGAAACAGGTGCTAAGTATTATTATGGTTTAAAATATGAGGATGAAGTTGAAATTGAATGTCGCCTTACAAAATTAACGGTTGCAAGATGCGAGTTTACTTATGAAGTTTATAAACTCCCTGAAAGAAAGCTTATGACAACAGGCAGAACTGCTCATGGATTTGTAAACCGTGAATTTATGCCGATTAATTTGAAAAAATCACATCCTGATGTATGGGAAAAACTCAGCGAGCTTGTGTATAAGGAGGATTAAGAAATGAAAGTAGTAATCCTTGATGCAAAAACATTGGGTGATGATATAGAGTTTTCAGTATTTGAGAAATTCGGTGAATTAAAAGTATACCCGACTACATCACCACTTCAGCTTAATGACAGAATTAAAGATGCAGATGTAATCATTGTAAATAAAATTAAACTTGATGAAAGTAATTTGCCATTTGCCAAAAAATTGAAGCTAATTTGTGTCACTGCAACAGGTTATGATAATATAGACATAAATTACTGCTGGAAAAATGAGATAGGTGTGTGCAATGTAAAGGGATATTCGACAGATTCAGTTGCACAAGTTACTGTATCTATGGCATTGGCATTGTCAACGAATTTGTATCAATTTGACAGATATGTAAAGAACGGAAAATATACACTTGGCGGTGTACAAAATCATTTAAAACCCTATTTTAACGAAATTACAGGTAAGACGTGGGGAATAATAGGACTTGGTAATATAGGAAGACAGGTAGCAAGACTTGCAGCTGCGTTCGGCATGGACGTAATTGTAAATCCTCATAGAGTCGTAGATGGCTACAACTGCGTTGACCTTGATTATCTTTGCAAGAAGTCTGATATTATATCGGTTCATGTTCCTCTTACCGGTGAAACAAAAGGAATGATAAATAAAAAACGCATTGCTATGATGAAAGATGACGTTATATTTATAAATGTATCACGTGGTGCTGTTGCAGACGAAGAAGTGTTAACAGAAGCAATAGAAAACGGTAAAATAGGCGGACTGGGAATAGATGTGTACTCTAAAGAGCCTATGACAAATGACAGTCCATATAATAGAATTTTAAATCGTGATAATGTGATTTTTACACCTCACATGGCATGGGGTGCTTATGAGGCACGTGTAAGATGTATGAACGAAATAGTTAAAAATATTGAAACGTTCTTCATGGGCGGTAAGCGTAACAGAGTTGATTTAAGTAAAAATACACCATAACATCTATATGGCGGGTAAGTACATTGAAGATTTACCCGCCAAGAGATATATATTCATGTGGACAGATTAGAAACTTATTTAAAAATACACACTGTTTTTGTCGCAATTGTATTTCTGAAAGCGAGATCATGTTCTACAAAAACCATGGTAGGAGAAAATTCCTTTATTAGATTTTCAATTTGCATTCGAGAATAAATGTCGATATAGTTGAGAGGTTCATCCCATATATATAGATGTGCTTGCTCACATAGACTTTTTGCGATTAACACTTTTTTCTTTTGTCCATCTGAAAAATCTTCCATTTTCTTTTCAAACTGTAAGCGTGAAAAATCCATTTTTCGTAATATTGCTTTAAATAAGCTTTCATCAATATGACTTATTTCTGCAAACTTTGATAAAGAGCCTTTTAAGTGTGAAGTATCCTGTGGTACATAGGATAATATTAGTCCTGATCCGATTGTAATAGTGCCACAATGTTTTATTGGTTGTCCGATCAACATCTTCAGAAGACTGGTTTTTCCAGAACCATCTTTGCCTTCAAGAACAATACGATCTCCCTGTTTTACTTCAAATGAGATGGGTTGGCAAATATTTTGTCTATCGAAAATCGGTACAACATCAGATAAAGTAACTAAGGTGTCTGAAATATACGGTAATGGAGTAATCTTCAAATCTTCTATAATCTCCAAATTTTTAAGGAGACTGGACTTTTCTGCGATTGCTCGTTGTTGTCGCATTTCAATAGATTTTGAGCGTTTCATCATCTTAGCTGCTTTATGTCCGATATGACCTTTGTCGGCTTTAACACCACTAATACGTGCTCCATTCTTTGTCTTTTCTAATTCGTCGGACCAGCTTTTACTACGTTGAGCAGCTTTCTTCATGCGAACGATTTCTTTGTTTAATTTTACATTTTGAGTTAGTTCAAATTCTTGCTGGTGTTGGAAGTTGGTAAACCAAGTAGAAAAATTTCCGTTTTGAACTTCTATATTTGACCGATTGATAGATAGGATATGGTCGACACAGCCATCTAAAAAATAACGATCATGAGATACTAAAATAAATCCTTTTTTTCTTTTTAAGTATGCTGAAACAGTTTCTCTTGCTTTTGTATCCAAATGGTTTGTCGGTTCATCAATAAGCAAAAAATGATCATTGTTCAAAAAAAGTGCTGCAAGCAAAACTTTAGTTTGTTCTCCATTGGAAAGTGTTGAAAAAGATCTCCAGAGAACATCTTTTGTGACTTCCAGATAAGATAGTTCTCTTAACAGTTCCCATTCTTCAGCCATTGGACAGACTTCTGAGAGAATATCTGAAGTTAATCTGTTTTTATCATTGATAGGATATGGAAAATAATCAAATTGTACCGAAGACAATATGTTTCCGTGATATTCGTATTTCCCCAGTAGAAGATTTAGAAAAGTTGTTTTTCCTTTGCCGTTTCTTCCTATAAATCCAAGTTTCCAGTCTGTATCAATCTGAAAATTGACATTTTCAAAAATATTATCATAACTGGATGAGTGGGCAAAGGTGAGATTCTCGACTCGGATCATTGACATAACTCATTTCTCCTTTATTTCGGTTATTTTTGTGTCAGAACTTACTTTGATTTTTTCATTTTCATTTAGATTAAATGTGTAGGTGTTATCAAAGGCTACACCGAGATTTTCATTTATCCTTGTTTTACCGCTTGAACTTACAATAATCGTACCTGTGCCTTGTGCTTTATATCGTCCGGCTGGTATATCATTTGGACAGGAATATGTTTTTGTTGATTTTAGAGAATATGATTTGCCTTCTGTTTCATCAGCTGTAGTCAGATTATCAGTTTGTCCTTTGATTTCAGTTATTTTGGAGTCAAGTTCCTGTGATTGCTTTTTTAAATCTTCAATCTCCGTTTGAAGGTCTTCACGTGTTTGGTAATACTCCATATAATAGTTGTTCATTGTATCTTCCGTACTTAATTCTGTATTTATATCGGAAATTTGATTATTAAGTTCGTCTTTCTTAACTTGCATTTCAGACGTACCAACTTCAAGCAGCGAAATTTCCTGTGTAAGCAGTTCTTTCGCTAAAGAGGTAGAATTATATCTAAATCCCAATATAAACGTTATAATAGCTAATAAAACGGTTATAAATGCAATTAAGGCAATATAAAACTTTTTTGAAGTCATATTTTACACTCCTTTACTGCTTCAATATAAATTTAGCACTGCCGTCAATCTTTATTGATTCACCATCATTTAATGTATATTCTTTTCCAGTAGAGTCAAGAGTTGCGTTTATTCTTGATTGACCGATAGCAATACTTCCTGTACCTGTGACAGTATAAGTGCCGGGAGCAATATTTTCTCCTACGGTGTATCTTCCTGAAGTAAGAGTGACTGTTGTTTGTACAGTATTAGTATATAGTGCGTTTAATCTGTCAAGTTCAGTTTGTTTAGATGAAACCTCACTTTTTAAATTGTCACGTTCTTCTGTAAGTTGATTATTTTCTTCTGTTATTTTATCAAGACTTGTTTTTGATTGGTTAAACATTTCAAGGTCATTTCTCTTTTCTTCAAGTAACACATTTAGCTCAGCCACTTCATTTGTTAAATCTGAATTTTCAGTCTTTGATTCAATGTAAAACTCGTCACTTTCTTTTAGAGAGGCAAGGCTATTAGCTACAAAGCTGTCACTTTTTGGCAATACAATACCTAAAATAAAGGCTGCTATAATAATGAGTACACATACAGAAGATGATACTATAAAAAATACATTAGAAAAATTTTTAAAGTCTATTACAAGTGTACGTAATTTTTCTTTAATACCATCATTTTCAGTTTCGATTTTTTCGGATTCATCATCAGCAAAAGATTCTTCAAAAATCTCGTCCGTTTCAGAAATAACACCGTTTAAAATATCAATATCATCAGGAATGTCATCGACTATAATTTCGATTATATCCTTATCTTTTTCCAAACACAATCACCTCATTTAGTTCATAACTCTAGTTATAAAAACATCTTTAAACTGCATTGAAAAGCTGTCAGCTGATGATTTAATTTTTTTATAATCATCAAATATACCGAATACTGTCGGACCTGAACCACTCATTACTGCACCTAAAGCACCGTTTAAAATCATTTTATTTTTAATACCACCGACTATTGGGTGCATCTTAACAGTAACGCTTTCCATTACATTACATAAATTGTCCGCAATACCTTGTAAATTATTCTCTGATATTGAATTTATCATAGCATCAGTATTAGGACGTGTATGTATGGGAGCTGTATCTATTTCTTGATAGATGCTGGCTGTTGAAACATTTATTGGCGGCTTTACAAGAAGAATGTATGCGTCAGGCATTGGGGGAAGGGGAGTGAGTATTTCACCAATACCTTCGGCAAGCTGTGTACCGCCGTGTAAACAATAAGGTACATCAGCACCAAGCTTAGCACCTAATTTAACAAGTTCCTGAGATGAAAGAGGGTTATCATAAAGCATATTAAGAGCCATAAGCACTGCAGCACAGTTTCCGCTTCCACCTGCAAGACCTGCTGCAACCGGAATGTTTTTGTGGATTATTATTCTGGCTCCGCCGTGTATTTGTGTTTCTTTGAAAAATGCGTCCGCTGCCTGATATGCAATGTTTTTTTCATTACAGGGAAGATAACGAAGATTTGTAGAAACGGTTATTCCGTGTAAGCATCTGTCCACAATAACGAGATCGAAAAGAGATAATGTTTGCATAATCATTTTAACGTCGTGATAACCGTTTTCACGTTTTGAAAGAACGTCAAGAGTAAGATTGATTTTTGCGTACGAACGTGTTATAGCACGTTTACCTGTTATAATGGTGGCTTTTTCAATCATTTTAAACCCTCCTTAAAGGATATTATGGGATTCATCTACTATATTGTGGATTATATCATCAGTTATAGTGTCTTCACACTCTGCCTTTTTCAGATACGCAAGATATTCTATATTCCCCTCCGGACCTTTTATAGGAGAAAAGGAAAGACCGGCAGGGTGTAGATCAATACTTCTTGAAAAATCAAGAACTTTTTTTATTACTTCATAATGTACATTTATATCTTTTACAACGCCTTTTTTTCCAACCTGTTCACGCCCAGCCTCAAATTGTGGTTTAATAAGTGCAACGATTTCACCGTCACTTGATAGTAAATTCTTTGCTACGGGAAGAACAAGAGTAAGAGAAATAAAAGATACATCAATAGAAGCAAAGTCTATTTCTTCGCCTATATCCTCAGGTGTTACATAACGTATATTTGTACGCTCCATATTTACGACTCTTTCGTCTTGACGTAGTTTCCATGCAAATTGACCGTATCCCACGTCAACTGCAAATACTTTTTTTGCACCGTTTTGAAGCATACAATCTGTAAATCCGCCGGTTGAAGCACCTATATCCATTGTTGTTTTCCCTTCAAGAGAAATAGGGAATTTTTGCATTGCTTTTTCAAGTTTAAGTCCGCCACGGCTGACGTACTTTAATGTTTCGCCTCTAACTTCCGGCTCTGTTTTATCTTCGTCAACCATCTGACCTGCTTTATCACATTTTTGGTTGTCAATATAAACTTGTCCTGCCATAATAAGTGCCTTTGCACGTTCTCTGCTTTGAACAAGTCCCTTTTGTACAAGAAGTGTATCAAGTCTAATCTTACCCATAATTTACTCCATTATCTTTGATGCAATAGTGTCTGCATCAAGTCCGTATATTTTATCTAATTCGTCTATTGAACCGTGAGTTACAGGACAATCAGGAAATGCAAATATATTAAATTTACACTTCACATCATTTTCCTTTAACAGTGTGGCAATCATACTGCCCATTCCGCCTATTTTCACGTTGTCTTCTATTGTTATAACATTACCTGTTTTTTTAGCTGAAGTAATAATAGCTGTTTCATCTAAAGGTTTTATAGTAGGAAGTGCTATCATTTCAGCTGATTTATTTATAATAGCACATACTTCCTGAGCTCGTTTTACCATTCTGCCCGTAGCTATTATTGTAACATCAGTTCCTTGACGAAGTATTTCAGCTTTGCCGGGAATAAAATCACCGCCTATCTCTTCAGCTTGGACGCTGCCGCGTGGATAACGTATAGCAATGGGGCCTTGATGTATATTTATTGCATAATCAAGCATATTTTCAAGCTGGTCTAAAGTAGATGGTGATAAAATAGTCATATTTGGCATATGTGATAAATATGAAATATCATAAATTCCCTGATGTGTTTCACCGTCAGAACCAACTATTCCGGCACGGTCTATGGGGAATACAACGTGTAGATTTTGCAGACATACATCATGTAACGTTTGGTCGTATGCACGCTGTAAAAAAGATGAATACAGCGGTATAACAGGAATATATCCTGATACAGCGAAACCTGCTGATAGTGTTACGCCGTGTTGTTCTGCAATACCCACGTCAAAAAATCTGTTTTTGAATTTATTACTAAACTTATAAAGTCCTGTTCCGTTTGGCATTGCACCTGTTATAGCAACAACTTTGCTGTTTTTTTCACCCTGTTTAATCATTGCCAAGCCGAAACGGTCACTGTATGTTTCGCCTGTTTCTTTTGTTTTACCGGTAGCTTTATCAAAAGCGGAAATTCCGTGAAATTTTGATGGATTATTTTCTGCCGGTGTATATCCTTTACCTTTTTTTGTGTGTATGTGGAGTAGTACGGGACGTTTTTCGTCCTTGGCATATTCCAGACATTGAATGAGTGATTTTATGTCATGACCGTCTGCAGGTCCCATATAAATAAATCCCATATCGTCAAATATTGTTGTAGGAATAACAAGTCTTCTGAAAAATCTTTTTATTTGCTTTAACAAATTGGCTGTTGGTTTACCCAGTAACGGAATTTTCTTTAGGAAATTTTCAACTGCATGCTTTGATTTAAAATAGAATGTTGATATACGCAGCTGTCTAAGATGTTTTGAAACTGCACCTACATTCTTTGATATAGACATAGCATTATCATTTAGAATTAATATAAGAGGTGTTTTGGTATGTCCGGCATCGTTCATTGCCTCATACATCATTCCGCCTGTTAATGCACCGTCACCAAATACGGAAATTACATTATAGTTATCTCCTGATAGGTCACGTCCTCTGGCAATTCCGAGTGCAGCTGATATAGATGTAGAACTGTGACCGGTATTAAATGAATCACAATCACTTTCACTGCGTTTGGGGAATCCTGACATTCCTCCGAATTGGCGAAGTGTCTTAAAGCCTTCTTTTCTACCTGTAAGAATTTTATGAACGTATGATTGATGACCTACATCAAAAATAATTTTATCTTCAGGTACGTTAAAAACAGTGTGGAGTGCAACAGTCAATTCTACAATTCCTAAATTGGATGCAAGATGACCGCCGGTTTCTGATACACTGTCAATAAGAAACTCACGAATTTCTTCACACAGAAGTTTAAGTTCGTCAATATTAAGCTGTTTCAAATCATTAGGTGATTTGATTTTATCAAGAAGTTTATACATCACCAACGCCTCATCGCTTTAATAAATGTTTAGAGAGGTACATTAGTTTTCCGACCATAAATACAATGCTGTTGCCGTTTTGCATTGATACGCTTTTTGACATGGATTTTCCGCCTATTGTAAGGGCACTGACGATACCTGTCAATATTAAACTGGGAAGCATACCATGTAGATTTAATATGCTAATAAGCTCGGCAACTATAAGTGCAGTTGCTGCACCTGAAATGATACCTGCAATATCTCCTATAACATCACAGCACATATTTGCAAGCTGTGGTGCGTGACGTATTATTGTTATACTTTCTTTTGCTCCGGCAACTTTTCTCGCTGACAGGGAGTGAAATGGTTTTTCCTCTGCCGATTGGACAGCAGTTCCAACCATATCAAATAAAATATTAATTGCAATAATTAAAAAAAGTACCATAAAAGCAAAAAAAATAGACAATGACTCCATCGCCGCTGATGTTACAGCACTGAATACAACTGACAGCACAAATGACATTATTATTACCATTACAGTCCATCTGTGTGAGGTTGATACATTGGAATCGGGCTTGGGAACTTTAAATTTCTTCCGCCCGTGGGTGTCGGATTTATCCAAGTTAAAATCTCTCCTTTATAAAAAAATATATAAAATAAATTTAACCGTTATATTTATAATAATTTATAATAGGGTAATGAACAGAGTAAAGTTTGCGGCTTAGGTCCGGAAGGCTTTCCCACAGCTCTGCTTTATCGTCGCCGAAAAAGCGGTTTCCCTTTAAAGACCTGTACATTTTATAGTTACCGGACTGCCACTGAGTCCGCACTGCAATCCCCTGTTCATCCATATATGACAGCCTAGAAGTTTTCCCAAACAGCCTGAGCTTAACGTATCCTCTTTTGCAAATATGGTTTCAATACGCATTTCCCCTTATACCGTCTGGCCGGACAGTGAAAGGCTGTAATCGTGTATCCGCCATATCCACTCAAGGCTGGCTACGCTGCACACAGCATTCATGACGCATTCCTTGTGAGAATACGGATTACTAACCGCATAGCAGGTTTTCCCCCGTGCCGTAACGACTTGCTCCCTTAGGAGGTATGGGCCGCCACAGTCACAGGCCTCCACGGAAAAGGGGGTAGGGTAACCATGCCGTTGGAAACCGCCCCTAAACCTTAACTCCCAGCATCAGCCCCGAACTGGGCGTTCAAAGCAAAACACCAGAAACTTCATCGATGTGCCATTTGGCGGATTTTTAGGCCCGCTTTCCGAAAAGCCGTACTGACTAGGATACTGCACCGCTATTATGTTAGTATCAATATAACATAAATGTATTTAAAAGTCAATGAATTACATGTAAATCATATATTAATTAATTATAAACAAAACAGAGCAATTTTATTAAAATCGCTCTGTTTATTAAACTTATTAAACTGTAAGTGTATCAAGTATTGTTTCTATTGTTGGGTCATTAGTTTCAGTGAAATATATATCATCTTCTATAAGTGTTATAATTATTAGTTCACCCTCGTGTGCAACCATATAAACAGTTGTATAGGCGGCATAATCATCATCTTCACGAAGATAAGTAAAATATGCAAAACGACGACCGTTAACAGAAGTATATTGAGTTTTTGTTATAATAGTGTTTTTGTCATTGGATTCGATTTGACTTGCAAAATCAGCGGCTATATCTGATACTCTGCCGTTTGTGTAAATTGTATCTTCGTATTTCATTATTGAAAGGGTTGCACTGCTTACTGTACTTTCGTAAATAACAGAGTCTTCATCACCAAGAGATGTAATGTTTGCTGATTTTTTCCAAAATGACGGAAGTTCAAAATTAAATGATCCTATATTTATTTTAATATTAGTTTCATCAGGGTCATTCCTTAGTAGCTGACCTATTTCATTTGGATCAAGTTCTTCTGCTTTAAGACTTGACAATAGTGTGCTCATTGTCATTGAATCTTCTGGGTCATCAAGGCGAACAGTGAAATTATATATGTAATTTCCATTCTCAAAGAAAGTGTCAACAGTGTATGAATCACTGTTTTTTGAACCTGATATTTTTTGCGTATATCTAAATCCGTCATTGCTGCTGCTTGTAACGTCACTTAGCGTTACAAGATCGGGATTAGATTCACTTATACGTGAAGCACGATCACTATATGCAAGAGATTCGGCAGTTACATTCTCTGTTTTGGAGTAGATTCCAAGAGAAACATATCCATTTGAATTTTCATCCATGCTCATGAACTTAAATTCATTTTCAGCATTTGATGATGTTATCATACCAAAGTTTGCCGGTATTTTAAAACTAATTTTATATTTTTCATCTGATATATTTCTTAGCTTTAAAGATCCTGATGATTCAACATTTGAAAGATTGTGCGTGTTTTGAATGTCATAATTTAACGCAAAGCTGTCAGATAATGCTAAAATCATATCTTTTGATGATTCTTCTGCTAAATCTATTGTTGAAACTACTTCATAAACATAGTCTTTCGTAAAATATTCACGATATTCGATAAATGTTTCACTGTCCTTTGCTTGCAGAAGCATATAGTCATTATTTGAAGGATCTTTTAATTTTTTTGCTTCTACAAGTGTATTTGAACTAAGAAGATCTTTGACTGCCGTAAATTCTTCGTCGAATGAAGGACTGTCTTCGTAAATTTTGTATATTCTGATTGATATATCGCTGTTACCGCTTTCAAATACTGTTAAAAGACCGTCATCACGTCTTTCGGTCATAGTCATTTGACGTGGTGTATCAATAGACCAGTTATAGTAGTTATCACCAATTCTGTTCTTATCAGTTACACCGGTAACTGTATTAGAATCATCGATTATTTCTTTTGTAACAGTAATTGCCTGTGTTTCGTTGTCGTATCCTACCTTAGCACCAAAGGTTTCAGAAATAAAACGAAGAGGTACCATTGTAACACCGTTTGCAGATAATGCAGGTGCTTCAGGAAGTGTTTCGCTGTGATCGTTTACTTTTGCAACAATATTATCTATTTGCAAAACTATGTTTACATCGGGATATGTAAGAGTTATTGTTTTTGTTTCGCCTTCCCAGTTAACCTCTGCACCGAATGCTTCTGTTATTACTCTTAAAGGTACAAGAGTTGTACCTTCGCCTGCGATATATGGAGTTTCAACCTCTACATCTGAACCGTTAATGCTTAATACACTGTCGCCGACTTTAAAGGCAATTTCAACCTTTTCACCTTCGGCAAATACTGAAGATACACTGAAAAGCAGTGTAGCAAATACTAAAATAATAGATAAAGTCCTTTTTTTCATAGTAAGACCCCCTTATATTGTTGTTGGAATAATGTCAGATGAAATTTGTTCTCCATTTCTTGTATATATTACGTTGATACTTCCTGATGAATATGTATCACGCAATGCTTTGTTAAAGTCGACTATACTGTGGACTTCGATTCCGTTTATGGAGTTAATAACATCACCGGCTTTAATAACATCTGACGTTGATGACTTTACAGTGACGCCTTTTTTTGTGGGCAAGCCTATACGTGCTTCCCATGAATTTTCCAACGTCACTTCTAAGTCAGGACGCACTACACGTCCGTTTTTATCAAATTGTTCAAGAACGAAATTTACTGTGCCAAGAGGAATTGAAAATGCAAGCCCTTCTATTCCGACTCCTGAGTATTTTGATGAATTAATACCGACCAGTTGTCCCTTCATATTAAGAAGGGGACCGCCTGAATTACCGCCGTTAATTGCGGCATCTGTTTGAATTAACGGGTAGTACGCATCATTTAGTGATACGTTTGTGCCGCTTATGATACCCTTTGTGGCACTGTTTCTCATTGAAAGAGAAAGAGGAGCACCTATCGCTATAACCGATTGTCCTGCAAATGTACTGTTTTCTTCAGCAAAAGTAATAGGTTTAAGACCGAGCCTGTTTACTTTTACAACAGCAAGGTCCGATTCCTTGTCTATGTACTGTACTTGTCCGCCATAGCTTTCACCGTCACTGAATACTACCGTCAGATTTTCTATGTCACTGACAACATGTGCATTTGTAAGAATTATACCCCCTGATTTAATAACAACACCTGAACCGTGAGCTGTAAACTCGTTGTAATTTGAAATCGATTCGGGAATGTATCCTGATTTATAATTTCCGACTATTGCAACTACACTCTCACTGGCATTTGCTATTATTTGTGCATTTTGAGTGTCCTCATCGGATTCGATGTAAACACTTCTTGTATCACCGTCCCATTCGACAGTTGAACCGAGGGCTTCGGACACTGCTCTAAGCGGTATAAAAGTTGTATCATTCATCAAAAATGCACCGGCATTTATTGGATTGCCGTTTACAAAGATATTTATATTATCTGATGCGTACACACTTTGGTACATTACCGCAAAAACGGTGACTAATAAAATAATCATCCTTTTTTTCAATATTTTTCACCTTCTTTCTTTGGTAAAATTTTACCACAATATGCATAAATAATCAAGATACTTAAAAGTGAATTTATGTTAAAAGTATTTTTTAGTAAATTAAGTGTATAGAAATATGTCCTTTTTTTTGTACAAAATGTATGATATAATTAAATAGATATTATGAAAGGGCGGTATTTATATGGGAATAAGTATTTTAAAGGGCGGTATATGTTCGGGAAAAAGCAAAATATGCCTTGATATGATAGAGCGTGTGCACAATGAAAATCCAAATGCAAAATGTATTATGATTGTACCTGATCACTATTCCTATGAAACAGAAAAAATGTTTGTTCAAAAATTTTCAGGTACCGGTATTAATAATATAGATGTTGTCACATTAAGACGAATGGCAATAAATTATTTAAGTGCAAAACGTCTTAATCATTTGACAGAATCAGGAAAACAGATAATACTGTATAAAGCTGTAAACAGTGCCTGTGAGGAAATAAAAAAACTTGACGGTATGGATATGAGGTTAATTTCGGCTATGAAAAAACCGGGTTTTCTTGATATTGCTTCTTCACTTGTAAGTGAAATGAAAAGGTATCTTATACTACCGCAAATGCTTAAAGAACAGGCGGAAAATATAACGGATAATAATACTTTAAAAAATAAACTTATTGCTCTTTCGGCAGTTTATGAAAGGTATATTCAGTATGTAGATGAATCGGGCTGTACTGATAGTGAGGACGACCTGTTTGAACTTGCTTTAGCAATAGAAAAGGGAAGTGATTTTGACAGCAACACTTATATATGGGTAAATCGTTTTGACAGGTTTATGCCGCAGCAGCTTTGCGTACTTGAAGCACTTTTAAAACGTGGCGTGCATATGACGGTAAGTATATGTTACGGTTTAAATGATGATGAAAATGATATATATGAAAGCAATTTAAAGACGGTTAACAGTATAGAACAGCTTGCTTGTATTTATGGACTTGAGGGTGATTTAACAGCAGGTGAAAGTTTATCACATCTAAAAAAAGACAGTGCGTTATATTCGCTTTTAAAAAACTGGACAGGTGATACTGTATATGATTTAAAAACAGATGATATATCAATGTTTCAGAGCATAGACACCTATGGAGAAATAGAAAGAATAGCGTGTAAAATAGGTGAGCTTATAAGGGAAGATGGGTATCGTTACAGAGATATTGCACTTTTATGCGGTGATGAGGAAGAGTACAGACATGTCACAGAGGCTGTATTTACTGAGTACGGAATACCGTATTTTACCGATAGGAAAATAATTCTTAGTGACCATCCTATTGCTATGCAGATTTTGTCACTTTTCGGACTGATTGAAGATGACTGGAGCTATGACAGTATATTTCGTTATCTTCGTGCAGGATTTATATACAGAAAAAAAGGCAGTGTATACAAACCTATTAACCAAAGTGAAGTTGATATACTTGAAAACTTTGTTTTAAAATATGGTATAAGAGGTAAAAATAAGTGGTCAGACGACAAACCATGGACAAATGAAAATGATATATTATCAACGGCATTCGGTATGGAAACTGAAGAAAAAAACTTTGAAGTGATTGAAAATCTCAGACGTGAAATTGCGGCTCCTGCACTAAAATTTAGTGCTGCTGTAAAAGGAAAGAAAACGGCAGAGGAATTTGCTGCTGCATTGTTTGAATATCTATGCGATATAAATTTATACAGAGGGCTTAAAGGAGAAATCTCTTCATTTAATAAAAAAGGAATGTTAAATGAAGGGGAACAGTTTACAAAAATATGGAATCTTATATTAGATGTACTTGACCAGGCGGTAACGGCACTTGGTAATGAAGTAATGAATATTAAAGATTTTGCAGATTATATGGCAGTTGGTTTGTCAAAGTGTGAGATACGTATAATTCCGTCAGGTATAGATCAGGTATATGTGGGAAGTGTTGAAAGAAGCAGTCATTCAAAGGTAAAGGCAATGTTCATTGTCGGTGCAAAAAACGGTACATTTCCGACAGGTATAAAAACAGAAGGATTTTTATCGGATAACGACAGAAATATCCTTGAAGAAAAATACGGAATAAAAATTGCACCTGATACAAAGAAAAAAATGAACGAACAGTATTTTAAGGTGTACAGGGCTTTATGTGCTGTAAGTGAAAAACTTTTTATAAGTTACAGTGTACAGGACAGTGACGGAAGAAGCATAAGTCCGTCACATATAGTTAATGACATAATAAGAAGATTTCCCAAAATTAAAATCAGTGATAATCTTATAGAAAATGCTGAAAATGACAAAGTATATCTGTCCACGCCACAGGCTACAATCCACAAAATGCTTATAAATTTATCATCAAGATATGACGGTGATAAAAATCCGTTATGGGATATTGTATATGATTGGTATAAAAACAAGGGTGAATGGAAAAAAATACTGTTACTGATAAAACGTGCAGATTATTATGACAAACGTGGTATTATGCTTGACAGCGATATAGCAAATATGCTTTACGGAGGAAAGGTAACGTACAGTGCCAGCAGAATAAATACCTTTGCAAGCTGTCCCTTTGAATATTTTATAAAGTATGGGCTTGGTGCGTCGGTTAGAGAAGAATGGTCTGTAAATCCGGCGAATATGGGAAGCTATGCACACCAGATCATACATGAATTTTGTAAAATAGTAGAAGAGGGTGCTGAGAGTAATGAAGAAAAGATTGAAAAATGGAGAAATTTAACTGACAAAAATCGTCAGGATATTCTCGAGGAAATAGTGAATTTAACATGTGAAAATATGTTAAAATCAAATGTGCGTGATAAAGAGCGTACTGCTGCGATTTTTAAACGAATGGGACGAACAGTATCTTATGCATCTAAACTTGTACAGAAGAGTTTATCGGCAGGTAATTTTGCCGAATACGGTATGGAATTTGAATTTGAAACAGATATCTCAGAAAAAGTTAGAATAAAAGGTATTATTGACAGAATAGATACATGCCAGACAAAGGACGGAGATGTGTATATCAGAATTATTGACTACAAAACAGGAAGTACAAATTTTGATATTGTAAATATTGCAAATGGTTACAATATGCAGATGGTTTTGTATGCACTTGCTGCGGCAAAGATAATGAAAGAGGAAGGCAAAAATCCAAAGGTGGCAGGTGTGTATTATACGTCTGTTCGTGATGTTTATACAACTGCTGATGCAACTGTCAGCGATGAAGTATTGCTTGACAGCGGCAGTAATGATATGGCTATGGACGGACTAAGTTTTGTAAGTGAACAGGAAGAGGACAGGGATAAATTATTTTACAATATGGATATTCAGTATATTCAAAACGGTGAAATAAAGCATTTAAATATAGTAAATAAAAGAACCGGTCTTTCAGGATACAAAACAGACCTTGAAATTAACGGACTTATGCGTCATGTACAAGATACAGTTGTTAATATGGATGACAGAATAAGAAACGGAGAAATACAGCTAAGTCCATATATTTCAAATTCCAACGGAGGAGTTTGTGTATACTGTGATTATAAAGCGGTATGTAAGTTTGATGAAAAGAACTGTGTAGGAAGAGTGCCGGAGGGGACAAGTAAAGAAGCTTGGGAGAAAATGAAAAATATCGGTGCAATGATTAAGGAGGAAGAGGAAGATGCCTAAATGGACAAAGGCCCAGGAAAGGGCAATTTATGAATCGTCCGGTGAGGGGAATATAATAGTGTCAGCGGCAGCCGGTTCAGGTAAAACGGCAGTATTGGTTGAGCGAATAGTTAATATGATAATGAGGAACGAAAATCCTATCTCAATAGACAGACTTCTTATTGTTACATTCACCGAAGCAAGTGCCCAGGAAATGAAAGAAAGAATCATAAACCGTATAAATTCAGAATTTAGAAAGGCATTAAAAGAAGGCGACGAAAAACGCAGTAAGCGTCTTAAAGAGCAGATATATATGGCTGTAAATGCGGATATTAATACGATAGATGCCTTTTGTTTGAGAGTTGTTAAAAACAATTTCCATGTGCTTGGAATTGATCCTAATTTTAATATTATGGATAAAAGTGAAGGCGAAATGCTTGCGGAGGATACACTTGATGAACTGTTTTTACAGTTTTATGAAACAAGCGATTTAGATGTAAAGGAGAGATTTGAACGGCTTACTGATATTTATGCTTCTAATCGTGATGATGAGGGATTAAAAAAAGAGGTTCTAAAAATATATAACTTTATACAGTCATTTCCTCAACCTGATAAATGGCTTGATGAAAAAGCACAAATGTATGATGAAGACATGACAAAAAGTAAGTGGGTGCAGGAGATTTTCTTAAAACAGCATAAAAATGAAATTTTGGCTGAACATGGTGATAAGTGGGAAAAACTTGCCTTAAAAATGGCAGAGTGTGCAGAAAAATATTTTGAAGAAGATAAAAAAGTTAAAGGCGACATATACACGAAATACTGGGGCAGTATTTGGGAAAAAATAAAAGTCGGTGAAGAAGCGGTAAGAGAAATTAAAAATATGGAAACACTTGATGACGGTGCTAAAATTTATAAAAAGTATGCAGCCGATAAAAGCACACTTGGAACTAACAGAGATACACCGCCTAAAAAGAAAATTGCGTCAGATGAAGATTGGAGATATTATTATTTAAATCTTAAATATTTAAGGAGCAATCTTCGTGAAAGTATAGAGGTACTTCCTAATATAGATACGGAGAACTTTAATAAGTTAATTCACGCAGAGGAAATAAAACAAAATGTTGATGATATAGTATGGCTTGTTAAGGAATTTATGGCAAGATATGAGGAAAATAAAACACTGAAAAATGAAAAATCATTTTCAGATGTTGAACACCTTGCATACAGATTATTTCACGAAAATGAGAACATACGAGAAGAATATGCACAAAGATACGAGGAAATACTGATAGACGAGTATCAGGACACAAACGGACTTCAGGACGCAATATTTACATCAATATCACGGGATAATTCAAATATGTTTATGGTTGGTGACTTAAAACAGAGTATATATCGTTTTAGAGGCGGTGACCCAACAATATTTAAAACAAAGGGAAATGAGTATGCAAAATCAGAAAGTAAAGGTAAGAGAATACTTCTTTCCGATAATTTCAGAAGCCGAAAAGAAGTTATTTTAGGCGTAAACGATATTTTTTCAAGGGTCATGACCGATGAAGTCGGAGATGTGGATTATAACGATGATGAAGCGTTAAAACGTGATGATGATAAGGAATGTTATATTGACGGTGACAATCATTTAAATCCCGCAAACAAAGAGATAGGATACAAACCTGAACTTTACAGAATAGCAGTTATAAAAGATGAAAAGGAAGAAGATGTTACGTTGGCACGTGCGGAGGCTACGTACATTGCCAAGCGAATACGTGAAATGGTTGATTCTGGGTATATGGTATATGACGGTGACGGTAAGTACAGACGTGTAGAGTACAGAGATTTTTTAATACTTATGAGAAGTATAAGGACAAGAAGTTCGGTTGTGGGTGAAATTTTAAGTAATCATGGAATACCTGCTTTTGTACAAAAGGCAGAATACTTTGACAGACGTGAAATAAGACTTATGCTTTCCCTTATAACTCTTATAAATAACCACAGACAGGATATACCGCTTGTTGCCATAATGCGTTCGCCGATAGGTGGATTTGATGAAAACGAGCTTGCCAAGATTCGTATTTTCGCTAAGCACACATCTTTTTATGATGCTGTTTTAAATTATTCAAAATATGAAAAAGGAACAGGAATGGAGAAAAAAATATCTGATAAATGCAGGTACTTTTTAAATGATTTAGAAAGATGGAGAGGTTATGTAAAGACAAAGTCCATTGCGTCGCTTATATGGACGTTGTACGAGGAAACAGGCATATACGATTTAATGGGTTCTATTGAGGGAGGAAATGAATCACAGGCAAATTTAAAATTACTTTATGAGAGGGCAAAGAAGTTTGAGTCCTCCGGATTTAAAGGTATCTTTAATTTTATAAGATACATAGAACGTGTAGAAAGCAGGAATGAGGATATCGGCGGTGCAAAGCTTATAAATGAAAATCATAATGTTGTGAGGATTATGACAATTCATAAAAGTAAAGGCCTTGAATCACCGATAGTGTTTCTTGTTGGTACGGAAGTAAAATTCAGAAAATCTAATGCAAGTGTTACAAATAAAATTCTTCTTCATAAAGATTTAGGACTTGGTATGGATTACTATAATTATGAAAATCTATACAGCAAAAAGTTGATGTTTAACCGTTATATAAACGACGTAAATGAAAGAGAGAGTATTTCGGAAGAAATGCGTCTTTTGTATGTGGCAATGACAAGAGCAAAGGAAAAACTTATTGTAACGGCTGTAAAGACATTTAAAAACGAAGAAAAATACAATGAGTATCTTGATACAATGAAAGCTCTTTCGGGGAGAAAAGAACTTCCTCATGGTGCAAATAAAGCTGTAAAATCATTTTCTGATTGGATTATACCGGCATGTGAATGTTTGGGCACTGTATGGAAAACAGGTGACGAAGTGATTACAAGCATTGATACGGATTATGAAGAAAATAAAGAAAAAAAGGTAATTGAAATTAGTGATAAAGACGCTGTAAAGGAGCTTGTAGGAAAGATTCTTGATTTTAAATATCCATACAAAAGAAGCGGTGAAATACCTGCAAAGACAAGTGTAACAGCAATAAAGGAAATGGCTGAGGAAGAAGCAGTGCAGATAGATAATCCTGTATATATGGTACAAAAGCCTAAATTTTTATCATCTCAAAAATCAGGTGCACAAATAGGTACAGCACATCATCAGCTTATGGCTTTTATAGATATTAATAGACTGCGTGAAATTTCAGATGATAAATACATGGATTTTATAAAAGATGAATTTGAGCGTATTGCAAATGATGGACAGATAGATGAGGAAATATCACAGGATAGTAAATTAAAAAATATGATATGTGAAAATATATATGGATTTTTTAAAAGCAGTACAGGAAAGGATATGCTTCAGGCAAAAAATATATATCGTGAAAGTGCCTTTGAAATAGAAATAAGTGCTAATGAATATGACCCCACATTAGAAGACAAATACAGCGATGAAAAGGTTATGGTTCAGGGTATTATAGATTTATACTATGAAAAAAATGACGGAAGTATAGTTCTTGTGGATTACAAGACTGACAAATGTATAAGTGAAGAAGAACAGAAAAAGGTAAGTGAAAAATACAGAAAGCAAATAGAGCTTTACGGATACGCAATGGAAAAAATATTGAAAAAACCGGTAAAAGAAAAATATTTGTATTTATTTTCTCCGCAAAGTGTGGTACAATTAGACTAATGCAAAATTATGAGGTGAAAAAATATGGTAAGCTACGGTAATTATAATTTAAAAAAGAAGAAAAAGGGTAAAAAAATTATTACAGCAGTAATTGTGGCTGTGGTTATTATTTTGGTAGGTATATTTGTAATAGGTATAATTGCCGGAAGTGACGGTGAAAATATGGAACAAGTTTCTACTGCTGTGGAGGAAAACACAGATTTAAAAATACAAATAGGTGAACTAAATGACGAAATTGCAAAACTTAAAGAGGAAAATGAAAATCTAAAGGCAGAACTTGAAAGTCGTCCTACAATAATGCCAACACCGACAGGTTCGCCTTTACCAACATCAAGTCCTACACCTTCTGACTCTTCACTTATAAGCCCAAGATAAATTTTACGGTGCAATTTCATATAAAATACTTGACAAAATTGTTTTAATATGATATAAAATGTAATTGAACTGAATATTTAAAGGCAATGATGGAACAAAGTAGGATATATTTCGCCAAAAGAGAGTATGGATTATTGAGCTGTGAGTCCGTGCGGTAAGAATATATTTGAAATTTCATTCCGGAGCTTCATGGGTGAACATTTTTAAAGTAGCCTGTGACGGGTAGTGCCGTTATACATAATAGAGTGCCGGTAAAATACCGGAAGTCGGGTGGTACCGCGGAGTTTGTAATTTAGTGTGCTTCGTCCCTTGAGGACGAAGCACTTTTTATTTTTTGAGGAAAGGAAAATCAAAATGAAACAAAAGTTGGAAGAAATTAAGAAAAATGCACTTGCAGTTCTTGAAAATGCAGTTGACATTGAAACGCTTGAAGAAGCAAGAATTAAGTTCCTTGGTAAAAAAGGTGAGCTTACGGCAGTGCTTAAGGGTATGGGACAGCTTACAAAAGAAGAAAGACCTGTTATAGGTGCACTTGCAAATGAAATCAGAAGTACAATAGAAAATCATATTGATACTAAAAAGGCTGAAATTTCACAAAAGCTTGAAGAAATGAAATTAAAGAGTGAAGTTATTGATGTTACAATGCCGGGAAGAGCACAAAAGACGGGAAAACTTCATCCTCTTACAAAGGTAATGAATAACATAAAAAATACATTTATAGGAATGGGTTTTGAAATAGCGGAAGGACCGGAGGTTGAATACGATTATTATAACTTTGAGGCACTTAACATTCCGCCTAACCATCCTGCAAGAGATACACAGGACACATTCTATATTACAGATAATATAGTTTTAAGAACACAAACATCACCTATACAGGTTCGTGTAATGGAAAAGACTAAGCCACCTATAAGAGTTATTGCACCGGGAAGAGTTTACAGAAGTGATGCAGTTGACGCAACACATTCACCTGTATTTCATCAGATAGAAGGGCTTGTTGTGGATAAGGGTGTAACGATGGCGGACTTAAAGGGCACGCTTGAAATGTTTATTCACCGTTTGTATGGTGAAGACACAAAGGTACGTTTCAGACCTCACCACTTCCCATTTACAGAGCCGTCGGCAGAGGTTGATATTTCATGTTTCTCGTGCGGCGGTAAGGGCTGCAGCGTATGTAAGGGTGAAGGCTGGATTGAAATTTTAGGCTGCGGTATGGTACATCCTAAAGTGCTTGCAAACTGCGGTATTGATCCGGAAATTTATTCCGGCTTTGCGTTTGGTATCGGACTGGAAAGAATTGCTATGGGTAAGTATGATATAAATGACCTTAGACTATTCTTTGAAAATGATTTAAGATTTTTAGACCAATTCTAATGGACAGAATAATGATAGTAGGCTTTTGCGGCTGCGGCAAAAGCACACTTGCACGTCAAATTGGGAACTTACTTGGTATAGAACCAACATATATGGACGCACTTCATTGGCTGCCGGGTTGGGTTGAAAGCAGCAACGAGCATAAGATAAATTTGCTGACACCAATATTAAAACGTGACAGGTGGATTGTGGAAGGTTCGTACAGAGCCGTGCTCTATAAAGAACGTATGGAAAAGGCTGATACAATAATTTTTCTTGATTTCAATAGGTTTTTGTGTCTTTATAGAGTTATAAAGCGCAGAATAATGTATAACGGAAAAACGCGTCCTGACATGGGTGAAGGATGCAAAGAAAAGCTGGACTTAGAATTTTTAAAGTGGGTAGTTTATGACTGCCGAAAAAAACGCAGAAAAATATATGAAGAGTTATTTTTTGCAAAAAAGAAGTTCGGCACAGATAAGAAGATATATATTTTTAGAAAAAGAAAAGACGTAAATCGCTTTATCGAAAGAATTGAAAGGAATGAAATATAATGAATTTACCAATGAGTTGGCTTAGCGACTATATGGATATAGACGTTACACCGAAGGAATATTCCGACAAACTTACTATGACAGGCTCTAAGGTTGAGGGCTATGAGAACATGGGTGAAAATGTAGAGAATGTTGTTGCTGGAAAGGTGCTTACATGTGAAGATCATCCTGACAGCGACCATCTTCATGTATGTACCGTTGACGCAGGCACGGGTGAAGTTTTACAGATTGTATGCGGTGCACCTAATGTTAAGGAAGGTATAATTGTACCGGTTGCACTTGTTGGTGCAAAACTTCCCGGTGGTATTAAAATAAAGAAGGGTAAGCTAAGAGGTGTTGAATCATACGGTATGCTATGTTCTCATGATGAACTTGGTATAACAGAGGATATGCTTGGATATGAACCTGAATACGGAATACTTATTCTTCCTGAAGATACTGAAATAGGCACAGACATAAAGGATTTATTCGGAATGAATGAAACAGTTGTCGAGTTTGAAATCACATCAAACAGACCTGATTGTTTCAGTATTATAGGACTTGCAAGGGAAACAGCAGCGTCATTTAATAAAAAGTTTACTATTCCTGAAGTTAAATTTACTGAAAATGATGAAAATATAGCTGATACAATAAGTGTTGAAGTACAGGACAAGGATAAGTGTAAGCGTTACTGTGCAAGAATGGTTAAAAACGTGAAAATAGGTCCGTCACCGTCATGGATGCAGGAAAGACTTCGTGCATGCGGTGTAAGACCGATTAACAACATAGTCGATATTACAAACTATGTACTTCTTGAATACGGTCAGCCTATGCACGCATTCGATCTTAGAGATTTACAGGACAAGAAAATTATTGTAAGACGTGCATCAGAGGGTGAAGTTATAAAGACTCTTGATGAACAGGACAGAGAGCTTACAGCAGATGACCTTGTAATTGCAGACGGTAAAAGAGCGGTTGCAATTGCCGGTGTAATGGGCGGATTTAACAGTGAAGTTAAGGAAGATACAACAACCGTTATATTTGAGTCAGCAACATTTGACGGTGCGTCAGTAAGACTTACTGCACAAAGAGTTGGACTTAGAACAGAATCATCTTCAAGATATGAAAAAGGTCTTGATTATAATAATACAGTTCCGGCAGTAGAAAGAGCATGTCAGCTTGTTGAACAGCTTGGCTGCGGCGAAAACGTGGGCGGAATGATTGACGTAATGGGCAACGTAAAGGATATGGAAACACTTCCGTTTAGACCTGAAAAAATTAACGCATTTTTAGGTACAGATATTCCTACCGAGGAAATGGTTAAGTATTTTGATGCACTTGGCATAAAGACAGATCTTGAAAATATGACTGTTACACCGCCGTCGTTTAGACCTGACCTTGAGGGTGAAGCTGATATAGCAGAGGAAGTGGCACGTTTTTACGGATATGACAAGATACCGGTAACACTTCTTTCAGGTGAAGCAACATGTGGTAAGAAAACTGAACGTCAGCAGATGCAGGATGAAGTAAATGAACTTCTTAATGCACAGGGTATGTATGAAATTTACACATATACATTTACAAGTCCGTCAATATTTGATAAGCTTAATATTCCGTCAGACAGCAATT
Source organism: uncultured Clostridia bacterium (assembly GCA_944390495.1). Classification (GTDB taxonomy): domain Bacteria; phylum Bacillota; class Clostridia; order UBA1381; family UBA1381; genus Hominilimicola. The sequence goes on along the minus strand of CALXQE010000053.1, from coordinate 6,182 downwards.
TGAGAAATGTAGTTAAGATTTCAAATCCACTTGGTGAAGATACATCTGTAATGCGTACAACTACTATTGCAAGTATGCTTGATATTCTTGCAAGAAACTATAATTACAGAAATGCAAGTGCAAGACTATACGAAGTAGGCAAAATATTTATCCCGTCAGAAAAAGAAGGAGAACTTCCATCTGAACCTGTTAAAATTACAATGGGTATGTATGGCGATAAGGTTGATTTTTATGATATTAAAGGTATATGTGAAAGTCTTTTTGCAAATCTTCATGTGGAAAATGTAAAGTACGAAGCTGTTACAAATAATTCGACATTCCATCCGGGAAGATGTGCAAAAATAAGCGTCGGTGGCAAAGTGCTTGGTATTATCGGAGAGATTCATCCGGCAGTTGGAAGAAAGTTTGGTATTGAAACACCTGTATATATTGGTGAACTTGATTTTGAAAATATATTCCTTAATATTAATACAGATGTTAAATTTAAAGAACTGCCAAAATATCCGGCTGTTACAAGAGATATAGCTATGCTTGTTGATAAAAACGTACCTGTTGCAGAAATTGAAGAAATAATCAAAAAAGCATCAGGTAAGATGATTGAAAGTGTTCAATTATTTGACGTATACGAGGGTGAGCAGATACCAGAAGGTAAGAAGAGCGTTGCGTATTCAGCAGTTTATAGAGCTTCAGACAGAAGCTTAACAGGTGAAGAAGTGCAGAAAGTATTTGACAAGGTTGTAAAGAATCTTGAAAATCAATTAGGAGCACAGCTTAGATAACAAAAATACCGTTCCTTTAAAGGAGCGGTATTTTTTTGTTATTTACTAAAAAAAATGGGTATATATAAAGTGAATAGCTTTATAAGGGGGTAATCCTATGAAGATAACTTTTTTAGGTGCTGCACATGAAGTTACAGGCAGCTGTACTGTAATAGAAACAAATGGCAGACATATTATGATAGATTGCGGAATGGAGCAGGGTGAGGATATATTTGAAAATCAGGAATTACCCGTAAATCCTGCTGAAATAGATTGTGTACTTTTAACTCATGCACATATTGACCACTCCGGTAACTTACCGCTTTTATATAAAAATGGTTTTCAAGGTCGAGTATATGCAACGATTGAAACGACAAATTTATGTGAAATAATGCTTCCTGATAGTGCACATATACAGGAAAGTGAAGCAAAGTGGCGTAATAAAAAGGCACGCCGTGCGGGAAGGGAAGAATATGTTCCTATATATGATATGGACGATGTAAGCGGCGTTTTGCAAAAATTCAGAAGCTGTAAGTATAATCAAAGGATACCAATACTTGAAAATGTAGATATACGTTTTCACGATATAGGACATCTCTTAGGTTCTTCGAGTATTGAGATTTGGATAACAGAAGAGGGAGTTACGAAAAAAATTGTTTTCAGCGGTGATGTAGGTAATATTAATCAGCCTATAATTAAAGACCCAATTCCTATGACAGATACAGGTTTTGCGGATTACCTTGTTATAGAATCTACTTATGGAAACAGACTCCACGATGAAGTACCTGACTATGTTGATGTATTAGCAAAGGAAATACAGGAAACATTTGATATGGGCGGTAATGTGGTTATTCCATCGTTTGCGGTGGGACGTACGCAGGAACTGTTGTATTTTATAAGACAAATAAAGGAAAGGGATCTTGTAAAGGGACATGGTGAATTCCCGGTGTATGTAGACAGTCCCCTTGCTAATGAGGCAACAGCGGTGTTTTTACAATGTGATAATGAATGTCTTGACAGTGAAACAAAGGAATTAGTTGATAATGGAATTAATCCACTTGTATTTCCGGGAATTAAACTTTCTGTTTCAACCGATGAATCAGTGGCTATAAATTTTGATGAAAAACCAAAGGTTATAATATCATCAAGCGGAATGTGTGAAGCAGGAAGAATACGACATCATTTAAAGCATAATTTATGGCGTCCTGAATGTGAGATTTTGTTTGTTGGCTATCAGGCGGAAGGTACACTTGGAAGAAAACTATGTGACGGTGCGACATCTGTTAAGATGTTTGGAGAAGAAATACAGGTTAATGCAAAAATTAAATTCCTTGAGGGTATAAGCGGACATGCCGACAAAAACGGACTGATAAATTGGCTTAAAACCTTTAGTAAAAAACCAGATACAGTTTTTGTAAATCATGGTGAAGAAAAAAGCTGTGATGATTTTACAGAGTGTTTAAGAAATGAGTATGATTATAATGCACTTGCACCTTACAGCGGTACATGTTATGATTTAATGACAGGAAAAGTAATTGTACAGACTTATGGAATACGCAAAGAAAGGAAGAAACCTACAAAACGTGCAAGGACAGTATTTGCAAGACTTGTTGAAGCAGCTGAAAGATTACTTGCTGTTGCAAGGGGCTGTGAAGGAATGGCAAATAAGGATTTGGCAAAATTTGCAGAGGAAATAGACAGATTAAGCGAAAAATGGAAAAGATAAGCGAAAGGGACACTAAAATTTAGTGTCCCTGATTTTACTTTGTTTTAAGTTTCTTTACTAAGGGTTAAGAATTATTAAAAATAAATAAATTACGTGTTAAATATGTTGACATATTACGAGTGTGTTATTATAATGTAAGTATAAAATATAAAAAGGCGGTATGATTAATGAAACATCCAGTTATCCGTTGTTTAAAGGAATTATCAGAGCAGTCAAAGCTTAGAAGAATGGAAAGCTTTATACAACATGGTGATACAAGCTGTCTTAAGCATACAGTAGCTGTTGCATATTATAGCATACGTTTTGCTGAGTTTATGGGAATTAAGTACAAGAAGACTGATCTTATAAGAGGAGCTCTTCTTCATGATTATTTTTTGTATGATTGGCATGACGGTAAGAAGGAAAGAAAAATACATGGTTTTACTCATCCGACAGCAGCTTTATTAAATGCAGAAAAGGATTTTAGTCTGACAGATACTGAACGTGATATTATAAAAAATCACATGTTTCCGCTTACGATTATGCCTCCTAAAACACGTGAGTCATGGATAGTATGTTTGGTGGATAAATACTGTTCATTGTATGAAACATTTAAAAGAAATAATGCTTATAATAGAATCAATAGAAGAAAGGCAGGTAACTGTTTAGAATTATACAGTGTGATAAAAGCTATTTAACAAGGGGGTTGTTGAATATGATGTTATGCCGTTATTTTCTGTGTTTTGCAATTTACAGTTTTATAGGTTGGGCCTATGAAAGCTTGTATTATACACTGCAGCAAAGAAAATTTGTAAACAGCGGCTTTTTAAGTACATGCTTTTGCCCTATATATGGTGTTGGTGCTATGGTAGTGTGGTTATTTTTTAAGAATATAAATAATACATTTGTGTTGTTTCTTGTGGGAATGATAACTACAAGTGCGATAGAATATTTCGTATCATGGTTTTTGGAAACTCTTTTTGGCAAAAGATGGTGGGATTATACGGGTTGGCCGCTTAATATAAAAGGTCGTGTTTGTATAATAGCTGCAATGGCATTTGGAACTCTTTCTGTACTTCAGGTGAAGCTTATAGCACCTATTTCTATGGGATTGGTAATGGGTTTAAAACCGATTGCATTGTACATACTTACTGTTATTGTAGCATCTGTAATGATTATAGATACAGTTATTTCAGTAAAAGAAGTAGATAGTGAGGACTTATGGTATGTGGAGAAGCAGTCTGAGATATTTGGTAAGGATAGTATAGTAAAGAGAATAATTAATAATTTAAAAAGATAACTCATAGTATGAGTTATCTTTTTTATATTATCTTGAACCTTGTATGTTAAAGTTGTGCATAACTTCTTTTCGTTTTTCAGTGGCATACTGTGTGTAGTATTTATGTGTTACTTCAATGTTTTTGTGTCCCATAAGTTCTGCAACCATTTTAATGTCAACTCCGTCTGCTATGAGATTACAGGCAAATGTACGGCGAAGTGCATGGGGACGTGTTTTATCGCTGTCTGTTATTCCGACGGTCAGACAGTATTTTTTTAATAACTTCTCTACTGCCTGTGCGCTCATTCTTTTTCCGAGTCGACTTATAAATACAGCGTCATCTTTAGCATTTTCATTTTTTATACGTTCTTCCATATATAAAAGCAGTTCGTTTTCAACTTGGACAGGCATAAAAATTTCCTGTTCATCACCGCCTTTACGTTTTACAATAAATGATGAAGTTTCAAAACTTACATCTTTAATATCAATGTTCACAAGTTCACTTACACGGCAGCCTGTACCGAGATATGCTGTAAAAAGTGCAATGTCACGCTGTTTTCTGTTTTCGTATTCGGCAAGATCTCTTCCTTCATAATACCTTTCACCGTTATATATGACATCAAGAAGTTTAATTGTTTCCTGTGTAGTAAGGGGACGTTTCATTTTCTGATGAACCTTTTTAAAGTCAACTTTGTCTGTTACATTTTGTGAAATTAAGTCGTTTTTATAAAGATATGAAAACAGTCCTCGAACTCCTGATAATTTTCTGTTAATACCAAGGGTATCATTTTTTCTGATACGTTTTATTTTTTTGCCGTCAAGTGTAGTAATTTCCGTTTCGTATTCCCTTAAATATGCAGTAAAAGTATTAAGATCACGAAGTGTTACTTCTTCCATGTGCCCAGGAGTGAAATCTTCGATATTTTCAATTTCACGGAATTTATATTTTTTTAAATATTCTAAAAAAACTTTAATATCCATACCGTATCCTATTTGTGTATTAATACTGTCACCGTTGTATGCGACTGCAAGATAGTCAAATACAAAATCAGGCATATTTTTAAGAAACTGCATTAGTTTAGAATATTTACTCATAATTTACATCTCCGATTCATTTTATGGTAACATTATATAATGGATTTAAAAGTAATGCAAGGTGTAAAAAAATTAATTTATCTATGGACTATTTTATAAAAATATAGTAAAATAAATATAGAGTAGTTATTTGACAGAAGAAAGGAATGAATTAGGATATGGTACTTAAAACAGGTTCAGATTTAGGAGAAGTTTCAATTTCAAATAATGTTATTTCAGATATTGCAGGAGCTGTGGCAACAAAGTGTTACGGAGTTGTAGGAATGGCTTCGAGAAATAAAAAAGATGGTTTTGTAAATTTATTAAAGCCTGACAATATGTCAAAGGGTATTAACGTGGAAATTAAAGACGGCGGAGTAGTTATAGATATTCATTTGATTGTTGAATACGGAATAAATATAAATACAGCATGTAAAAGTATAGTAAACAGAGTAAGGTACACAATAGAAAATGCTATTGGTATAAAGGTGAGCAGAGTGAACGTAAAAGTGGAAGGCGTTCGTATAGATTAATTTGCGAGGGGTGATTAAAATAGAAAGACTCAGCGGTGAAGTATTTGCATATATGATTATAAGCGGTGCAAATAATCTTTATAATAATAAAAAGAAGGTTGATGACCTTAACGTATTTCCGGTGCCTGACGGTGATACCGGTACTAATATGTCACTTACAGTAGGAGCAATGGCACAGGAACTTAAAAATAATCCAAAGCAGCCATTATCAAAAATTGCAGAAGCGGCAGCTTTTTCTACATTAAGAGGTGCAAGGGGTAACTCAGGTGTTATTTTGTCGCAGCTTTTCAGAGGTATTTCAAAGAGTTTAAAGGGAAAAGAAGAATGCAGCACAGAAGAGCTTTCAGCTGCACTTAAAAACGGTTCTGATGCGGCATATAAAGCTGTTATGAAGCCTACGGAAGGCACAATATTGACAGTTGCAAGGGAATCGGCAACTGGTGCACAGATGGTGAAGGAACAAGATATTGTAAAGGTGGTTGAAGGAGCAGTTACAAGAGGTAATAAGGCACTTAAAAAGACCACTGATATGTTGCCGGCTTTAAAACAGGCAAATGTTGTGGACGCAGGCGGACAGGGCTGGATGTATGTTCTTGAGGGTGCACTATATTATCTAAAAAACGAAAGTATAATAGAAAAAGAAACGTCAGATGAACCTGCTAAAAATACTATATCACAGGAAAGCATAAAGACCGATGATATAAAATTCAGATATTGTACAGAATTTCTTATTGAAAAGAAATCTAAAGCAGACAGTGCAGAAAGTTTTAAAAATGCAATTTCACCAAAGGGTGATTGTATGCTTGTTATTGATGATGAAGATATTGTAAAGG
>CALXQE010000052.1 GCA_944390495.1 uncultured Clostridia bacterium | reverse complement strand
ACTGTCTGTCTGTGTATATCATCCGGCAAGGTATCCGCCGGCTGTAAATATGACTAACGCTAAAAACACTGCCGCCACCTTTAAAAATTTTTTCATATCAGCTTTCCTCCGCATCTACATATTTTTTATCAACTTTCTTTATTTCTCCACGTGCATTTGTCATATTTATAAAGTCATTTGTTATTCTATCAGTTTCATCAATGGGACATGATATAATAAATGTTACATCATCTTCATATATCGTATCCTCAAGCATGTATCCCTTTGACATAATTTCATGCTGGATTTTTCCAAGCATGGAATAGTCAACTTTAACCGAAATTATATCGCAAAGCCTTCTTACCACTATCTTTGAAGCTTCAAGTCCCATTTTTGCCGATGCTCCGTATGTATGGACAAGTCCACCTGTCCCTAAAAGTGTACCGCCAAAATAACGTGTAACTACAACTACTGCATCTACTATTCCGGCTTTGCGTATTGCATCAAGTACAGGCATTCCGGCAGTACCTGACGGTTCACCGTCGTCACTATATCTAAAAATATTATTTTCATCTATTACATATGCGTAAACATTGTGTGTTGCATCTGAATAATTTGAACGCATTTCATTTAAAAATGCTATTGCATCATCTTCATTGTCAACAGGTTTTACATTTGCAATAAACTTTGATTTTTTTTCTATAAGCAGCGACTGTGACTGCTCCTTTATCGTTTTGTATACGTCTTTTTTTGACATTTTACAAAATATACTCCCTTATTTTTTCATACATTTGTGCGTCAACCATTGCTTCCATTACAGTACCTGTTTCGCTGTATTCCTCCGAAACAACCTTCTGTGTATCATGAATCAAATTTACAAGTCCTCCCTGGCTGTAAGGTATACACACCTTAACAAGCTGTTTTTTACCAGGTGCAATTTCCGCAATCGCTTCTATAAGTTTATCAATATTAACATTACTCTTTGCACTTATATAAACATTGCTATTCCCGTTAAATTTTGGATATTCCTCAAGTTTGTCACACTTGTTAAATACCTTTATTACCGGCTTACCAACTGCTCCTATATCAGTTAAAACATGCTCAACAACTGCCATTTCATTATCAGCTTCTTCACTTGACATATCTATAACGTGTAGCAAAATATCTGCCACTACAGCCTCCTCAAGTGTAGATTTAAACGCCTCTATCAAATGGTGAGGCAATTTTCTTATAAATCCAACCGTATCAACAAGCAATATTTTTCTGTTATCTTCAAGGGTAATTGCCCTTGATGTAGGATCAAGAGTAGCAAACAATTTATCCTCAGCAAAAACATTTGCGTCTGTAAGGGTGTTTAAAAGAGTTGACTTTCCTGCATTTGTATATCCGACAAGTGCCGCTGTTATAACACCGTCTTTTTTACGTCTTTCACGAATTAAACTCCTGTGCTTTTTAAGTTCTTTTATTTCTTCTTCCAAGGCTGATATTCTTCGCCTTATATGACGTCTGTCACTTTCAAGGCGTGTTTCACCGGGACCTCTTGTACCAATTCCGGCACCTGTTCGGCTCATTTCAACACCTATTCCGCGAAGTCTTGGAAGTCTGTATTTAAGCTGTGCAAGTTCAACCTGCAATTTTCCTTCACCGCTTTTTGCACGCATAGCAAAAATATCAAGTATCAGCATTGAGCGGTCAAGCACCTTAACTTCAAGAAAATCAGTTACATTTCTCATTTGTACTGGCGATAATTCATCATCAAAAACAACGGTATCAGCTTCTAACATACATACCGCATTTTTAAGTTCTTCTATCTTACCTTCACCCATATATGTTGCAGTTTCTATATCAGGTTTATTCTGTATCATTTCACCTACAACAATTCCACCTGCTGTTTTTACCAGTTCACCAAGTTCCTTTATTGACTGCTCAGTTGTGTCCCAAAGTGCATCTCTTCTTCCACGGTGAACACCAGCCAAAATTACACGTTCTTGTTTTTGCTCATTATTTTCCATATTTACCTCAATTTTTTCCTTACATCTTCAGTATAACTAAAAATACTGTTAAAGTATACCCCTTATATGAAAAATTAAAAAAATTTTAACAAAAAAGACGGTTTTAGAAAAACCGCCTTTTTCTGCTACAAAGTCACTCCGTCTTTAAATATAGAAATTTCTCTGTACCCATTTATTTCATTATTTGTTTTCTTTCCCTCTGCAACCTCTATTACATAGTCAAAAAATTCATCTAAAAGATCTTTGCCGTTTATAATTTCACCTGCATTAAAATCAATCCAATGTGGTTTTCTCTTTGCAAGTGCTGAATTTGTTGAAATTTTTACCGTCGGTACAGGTGCACCTACCGGTGTACCTCGTCCCGTTGAAAATAAAATCAAATTACATCCCGATGCTGTAAGGTTCGTCACCGCTACAATATCATTACCGGGGCCTGTCAAAAGATTAAGTCCCCTCTTTTTAACACTGCTTCCTATCTCTATTACATCTACAACATCAGACGAACCTGACTTTTGTACACACCCCAAGGACTTATCTTCAAGAGTCGTTATACCTCCCTTTTTGTTACCGGGAGATGGGTTTTCATAAACCACCTGATTATGACTTGTAAAGTAATCTTTAAAGTCATTTATCAGCGACACAGTTTTATTAAATACTTCTTCATTTTCACATCTGTTCATAAGTATTGTTTCTGCACCAAACATTTCCGGTACTTCTGTAAGTATTGTACTTCCGCCTGCACCTATAAGTTTATCTGAAAAACGACCTATTAACGGATTTGCAGTAAGTCCTGAAAAACCGTCACTGCCTCCGCATTTAAGTCCGACAACAAGGTCACATACATCACATTCAACTCTTTTTTGTTTTGATGTATAATCTGCTATTTCACCTATAAGTCGTAATCCCTCTTTAATTTCGTCGTCAAAATCCTGTGTACTCATAAATTTGACTCTTTTTTCATCCCAACTTCCAAGAACAGTCTTAAACACCGGAATATTATTATTTTCACAACCAAGTCCTAAAACCAGCACACCTGCCGCATTTGGATGGTTCACAAGTCCTTTTAAAATAAGCTGTGTAGTTTTTTGGTCTTCTCCAAGCTGTGAGCAGCCGAATGGATGTACAAAATTAAATACACCGTCGCACATATCACCATACAATTTATTAGCTTCACGTGCAAGTATTTCAGACGTCTTATTTACACATCCGACAGTGTTTATAATCCAGATTTCATTTCTTATTCCCACTTTGCCGTCATTACGCTTATAACCTAAAAATGTACGTTTTTCACTTTTTGTAATTGGATTTCTTTTAGGCTTATATGTATATTCAAGTGTACCTGAAAGATTTGTTTTAACATTTTGGGTATGTACATGGTCACCTTTCTTTATATCCTCTGTTGCATGGCCTATCGGATAACCATATTTTATAATATCCTCACCCTTTTTTATATCAGTTAATGCTACTTTGTGACCTTGCATATCACCCTCAAGCATAACCGCCACATTGTCTTTTGGGTTAATTTTTATCTGTTTCATCAGTCCACAACCTTTTCCATTGCTTCTCTTATGCCATCCTGTTCTATTGATAAAACGTATTTTTCAACAGACGGAATAAGGAATGTTAAATCTTCACCCCAATACTCCCTATTTGATAAAATGTCCTTTACAGATGCTGTCTTCATAAATTCCATAACACTCGCATCATCATTTGCCGCATCTGTTCTGTAAAATGCAATAAGTGCAGCAAGCGAAAAAACAAGCCTTTTCGGTTCCTTGCCTGTTTCTTTTATATATGATAATACGCTCGGCAAAACTCTTACTCTGTATTTTGACACTGAATTTAATGCAATACTTAGCAAATAGTGCTTAATAAATGGGTTTTTAAAACGTTCAATTACATCATTTGCAAATTCTTCAAGTTCATTTTTAGGTAAATCAAGAGTAGGTATAATTTCTTTAAAAATACCCTGTTCCATAAACTTATACACAAGTTCATCTTCCATTGCTTCCCTTACAGTTTCAAGACCTGCTAAATGTGCCGCAAGAACCATCATTGTATGTGCACCGTTTAAGATACGCACTTTACGTTTCTTATATGGAGTCACGTCATCTGTCCATAAAACATTCAGTCCTATTTTATGGAATGGTATTTCCTCTGCAAGTTTACTGTCCCCTTCAATAACCCAAAGATGAAAAATTTCTGCTGTATCTATAATGTTATCAAGATAACCGTATTTCTTTTCCATTTCTTTTGCATTATCTCTCGGATAACCTGTTACAATTCTGTCTACAAGTGTATTTGTAAAATAATTTTTTTCATTTACCCACTTTTCAAAATCACTGCCAAAATCCCAATCTTTGCTGTATTTCAATATACACTCCTTTAAGCAGTCACCATTTTTATCAATAAGTTCACACGGAAGAAAAATAAATCCGTCTAATCCTGTATCATATCTTTTTTTCATGAAAAGCGTCAATCTGCCTGGGAAAGTCAATGCTGAAAAATCATTTTTGTTCTGATTCGGTTTATATTCAATACCTGCCTCTGTTGTATTGGAAACAATAAATCTTAAATCAGGATTTTCTGCACAAGCAAAAAATTCATCTGTATTTACATAAGGATTTATACCCCTTGTTATACACTCAACAACTCTTGTTTCTTCTACTCTATCACCATTTAAAAGACCTCTTAAATATAAACTATACAGTCCGTCCTGCTCATTTATTGCATCTATAAGACCGTTTTGAAGAGGCTGTACAACAACTACTCCATAGTCACCGCCATTTTCCTTATTCAGCTTATCAATCATCCAATCAACAAACCCTCTTAGAAAGTTTCCCTCTCCAAATTGAAGAACACGTTCTGTTAATGCACATTTTTCCGTTCTTTTTAATCTTTCCATTTTGCAAAATCCTCCAAAGTTATATGTTAAAATATTCTACCGCATTATTATAGCATATATCCTCAACAATTTTTCCAAGTGTATCCATATCACACGGAAATTCACCGTCTTCAACCCATGTACCAATTAAATTACATAATATTCTTCTAAAATACTCATGACGTGTATATGACAGAAAGCTTCTTGAATCGGTAAGCATTCCAACAAATTTACACAAAGCTCCAAGGTTTGCAAGTGATTTCATTTGTTCTGTCATACCGTCACGCTGATCATTAAACCACCAGCCTGAGCCAAACTGAATTTTACCTCCGACTTCACTGCTTTGGAAATTACCAAGCATTGTGGCAAGTACATAATTATCTTTAGGATTAAGCGTATATAGTATTGTCTTTGGCAAGTTTCCCTCTTCTTCAAGGGAATTTAATAGTTTTGACAGCGGATATGCTATACAGTAATCACTGATTGAATCAAATCCTGTATCAGCACCAAGCTTATCAAACATTTTTGTATTGTTATTACGCAATGCACCTATATGAAGCTGCATTGCCCAGCCGTGACTCTTATATTTTTCGCCCAATTTTTTCAATGTATAAGATTTATATGCTTGAACCTCTTTTTCTGTAATCTTATTACCTGAAAGTACAGACTTAAATATTTCATTAACTTCTTCCTCTGAAGTTTTTACATAAGGTACACTGTCAAGTGCGTGGTCACTTATACGACAGCCCATTTCATGGAAATACTCAATCCTATTATCAACAGCCTTCATCAAGTCGCCATAATTTTTTATATCAACACCTGCTGCTTTAGATAGTCTATCTATATAAGAAACAAATGTTTCCTTGTCAATATTTATAAGAAAGTCAGGACGAAATGCCGGTAAAACTTTAGCCTTTATATGTCCTTTTTCTGCAATCTTTTTGTGATAAACAAGATCATCTGCCGGGTCGTCAGTTGTGCATATAACCGCCACATTTGACTCGTTTATAAGCTTTGCCGGACTCATTTTTGTATCACTTATAACCTTGTTTGCCTTTTCCCAAATTTCTTCCCAATTATCAGCCCTTACAACGCTGGTTATACCAAAATATCTTTTAAGTTCAAGATGCGTCCAATGATAAAGAGGATTTCCTATTGCATATTGTAAACATGTACAAAAAGCTTTAAATTTTTCCTTATCTGATTTACTTCCTGTTATGTACTCTTCATCTATGCCGCACGAACGCATATAACGCCATTTATAATGATCTCCACCCAAAAAAATCTGTGCTATGTTATCAAATTGCTTGTCCTCATACATCATAAGCGGACTTAAATGGCAGTGATAATCAAATATAGGCATTTTTTCCGCATAATTTTTGTAAAGTATCTTAGCTGTATCGTTTGTCAGCATAAAATCATCATTCATAAACTCTTTCATTTTTCTATTTCCTTTCACAATTATATTTAATTATATTATACATCTTTTTAAAACCAAATACCAGTATTTTAACATAAAAAACAGATAGCTCCAAAAGGATCTATCTGTTTTACCGTCAAACTATGAAAGCATAAGCACTATTTCAAGTACAATGGTAATTGCACTTAAAACGCTTAAAACCGTAACTCCCAACACACATTTCTTTTTCAAACGTTTAAAGCCCGTTTCCAAATCAGAAACAGCATTCTTTGTATTAAGCTGAGTATTCTTCATATCAAATAAACTGTCATTAAGTTTTGAAAAACTATTAACAGTTTGTTTTAAATCAGCTATACCTCTTGTCACATCTTCAAATGAACGTCTTATATCGGAATAATTACGCTCGTGATCTTTCATATAATCACGATCCTGTGCATCAATCATGCCTAATTTTTCTAAAGCAGAATCAAGTTTTTCCGAAAGTGACAAAACCGTATTCTGAAGATTTTCAAATTTCCCTTCAAGATTTTCAAGTTTGTCCGGCATATTTGAAAATGATTCCACGTCTTCTTTTATATCGTCTATTTTCTGCACAGAATTTTTAACTGTATTTTTTACTTTTTCCTGTATATCATCCATTGCTTCTTCAATGATGTTTTGTTCATCTTCCTCTTTCTTTGATTTAAGTTTATCCATTCTGTTTACAACTGATTCTTTAAACTTTCTTGCACCGTTTTCCAAACCATCAGCTGTTTTTCTGAATTTATTTAAAACACTTTGAAGATTAATTGTATCGTTTAAATTAATCTTTTGGGTATTTTCGACTGCTTCGACATTTTCTGCATCTATTTTTATATCAGCATTTTTTAAAAATTCTTCATACTCTTCGTCCGTTCCGCTGTAATATGCATCATTGCCGTCATAAGACTCTATATTAATATCCTTGTTATCCATAAACACACCCTTTTTCTTACGCAAATTTATAAGTTTTATTCGTCATTTTCAGGTTTTTTCGGCACTATGGTAATAACACCATCATCTTCTTCATCTTCAAATGCTTCATGGATTTTTTTACCGCATTTTGAACAATATACATCATCTTTTTTATTATTTGCACCACAGTATGTGCATATAACGTCCTCATCAAGTTCTGCAATCTGCTGCTTCATTGTTTCTATTTCATCCATAAGTGCATCTATAACCGTGCAGCTTTCTAACATTGATTCAGACACTTCTCCGGTAGCTTTATAATAATTATAAACTTTCTTACCCATTTCAAGATAAAGATCATCTATTTTACCCTTTGTCTCGTTTATAGAAAACTTAATCTTTGTTTTGTTTACAATATCATTTGTTTTGTCAATAACAGTCTTTGCAACAGTCACCGCACCGTCCTTAGCTTTATACGCCTGCTCCTTTATTTTATCAAACATTTCATCCATTTTAACCTCTCCTCTCTTATGATTTATTATATTCCGATTTATACAATCGGTTACATAATCAATGTATTCATGTCAAACTCTATATTTTTTCTAATTATACCACACATTTCGCTATTTTTCTATAACATTTTTATTATTTTTTCTTTTCATAAAAAATATTCCCAAATATTTTTTTATTTATTGACACAGGCACAAATATATGATATTATTATGCAAACGATTGCATTATTCATTGAAAATATCAGTAAATAATATAATTTATGAATTTGCAAACGATTGCATTAAGGAGGTAGGTTTATGCGTAAAGCGACAATTAAAGATGTAGCAAAAATAGCAGGTGTATCTACCTCTACCGTATCACGTGTTCTATCAGGAAATACTTCTATATCTATTGCAACTGCAGAAAAAGTACGATATGCAGCAGAAAAACTTGGATATATTCCAAATACTGCCGCAAGATGTTTAAGATGTGACAAAAGTAAAAGTATTGGTGTCGTTTTACCCGACATATCCGGAGAGTTTTATTCCTTGTGTGCGTCATCAATACTAAAATATGCACATTCAGCAGGATACACAGTTCTTTTTATAGAGAGTGGTAACGATTTAAGCAGTGAAACAGAAGGTGTCAATATACTTTTACAGCACGGCGTCGACGGTATGATATTCATCGGCGGAGGCATTGATGCATCTTTGATACAAGAAATATCAAAAGAGGTTTCTGTTGTAACCGGTGACAGAAAAGTTAAAAATGTACCGTCTGTGACATTTAATAATAGAGTCACTGTCAAAAAACTTACACAATCATTATACAAATCAGGGTTTCGAAAATTTCTATATTTAGGAGAGAGCTTTAATAGTTTTGATAATCTTTCTGACAGATATGCGGGTTTTAACGATGCTATAAATAATTACCACGATGCAACGGCAATTACAATTCTTGAAGATTCTCTTCACGGCGATAAATTAAGTGTTTCTTTTGAGCTTTTTGAAAATAAAATATCAGAAATTATGCCGGAAGTTATAATAACATCAAACGATCTAATTGCACAAGGTATTATAAGTGCATCTTACAAATGTGGAATTAAAATTCCCGAGCAAATAGCTGTAACAGGCTTTGACGACATGACTTCTTCGGCATATTATACTCCGTCTGTAACTACAGTAAGACAAGACGCTGATAAATTGTCAAAAATATGTTTTAATACACTTATAGATATGATTGAAAACAAACCCGTTTCTTCCTCTGAAATAAATCAAGAAATAATAATCAGAGAATCCGCAGACATTAAGGAGGGTACACTTTGACAAAAGGAATTACAGATTTTACAAAAGGCAGTATAACAAAGTCGCTGTTTTATTTCTCAATACCATTCTTGATTACAAATCTCATACAATCTTTATATAATATAGTGGACATAATGGTTGTAAGCTATTTCTGCGGTGCTACCGGAATAGCCGGTGCGTCAATCGGCGGCAATATCACAAACACAGTTACATATATGATAATAGGTCTTTGTAATGGCGGTGCAATAATGACGGCACAGTATGCCGGCATGAAAAGCCACTCAGATATAAAAGAAACAATAGGCACTACATTCAGTATAATGTTTATATTATCGATTATATCTACAACTTTAATGCTCGTTTTTTCAAGATCCATACTTACCGCCCTTAATACTCCTGCTGATGCTTTTGATGAAACATTGTCATATTTTAGAATATGTATGACCGGTTCAGTATTTATTTTCGGTTACAACGCAGTAAGCTCTGTTCTTCGTGGTGTAGGTGATTCAAAAACACCAATGTATTTTGGTTTTGCCTCATGCTGTTTAAATGTAATTCTCGATTTACTTTTTGTAGGAGCATTCAAAACCGGTGTATCTGGTGCAGCCGCTGCAACTATAACTTCTCAAGCTGTATCCCTTGCACTATGTGTAGTTTATCTTAAACGGCAACAATTTCTATTCGATTTTAAACTGTCAAGTTTTAAAATAGTTCCTCGCAAAGCATTAAACATTTTTAAACTTGGACTTCCCGGAGCTATACAAAATGCAATAGTATCAGGAGGATTTCTCCTTGTTTCTTCAATAACAAACAGTTTAGGTGTCTATGCAGCATCTGGTGTTTCAATAGCTTCAAAGATAAACAATTTTGCACAAATGCCCGCATCAGCAATAGGTATGGCTGTTTCTTCAATAATAGGACAAAATGTAGGTGCAGGTAAATTTGACAGAGCACGAAAAACACTTTCATGCAGTATATTAATGAGTTTATCAGTAGGAATAGTTATGTTTACCGTTGTGCAGCTTTTCCCATCACAGCTTATGAGACTACTTGTAGATGACAAAGAAGTAATTCAAACTGCACTGCCTTATCTTCGCATAACATCATTTGATTATTTATTAGTTGCACTTGTATTCCCGTTAAACGGACTTTGCAACGGCTCGGGACACACTCTTTTTACTATGATACCATCCATATTCTCATCAGTAATAGCAAGAGTTCCCGTGGCATACTTTTGTGTATACGCACTTAATATGGGGCTTAGCGGAGTAGGTTTATCTACCCCAACCGGTACCATAAGTGCTATAATAATATGTGCCATTTATTTTTTCAGTAATAGATGGTGTAAAAAAACAATTTAAAAACAGAAAGGAAGTAAAAAAATGTACATTGCAAACGAAAAAAGATATGATAATATGAAGTACAATCGCTGCGGAAAAAGCGGTATAATGTTGTCAGCATTTTCACTTGGACTTTGGCATAATTTTGGCAGTTGTGACAATTATGACAACATGGTTAATATGATAACTACATCATTTGATTTGGGCATAACACATTTTGACCTTGCCAATAATTACGGTCCGTATCCGGGCAGTGCTGAAGAGAATTTCGGTAAAATACTAAAGAACGAATTATCTCCTTACCGTGACGAACTTATAATTTCCACAAAAGCAGGTTACGGAATGTGGCCCGGTCCATACGGTGACCATGGTTCGAGAAAATATCTTATTGCAAGTCTTGATCAAAGCCTTAAAAGAATGGGACTTGATTATGTTGATATATTCTACCACCACCGTCCTGATCCTGAAACACCTATCGAGGAAACAGCTGCTGCACTTGATCAAATAGTCAGAAGCGGAAAAGCTCTTTATGTGGGTGTATCAAATTATAATGCAGAGCAAACAAAAGAACTTTCAAAAATTATGAAATCTTTAGGCACTCCTCTTCTTATTCATCAGCC
Source organism: uncultured Clostridia bacterium (assembly GCA_944390495.1). Classification (GTDB taxonomy): domain Bacteria; phylum Bacillota; class Clostridia; order UBA1381; family UBA1381; genus Hominilimicola. Next base: position 3,322 of record CALXQE010000052.1, on the reverse strand, counting down.
AAGATATAATATGTTTGAGCGTCGGATAGAAAACGGCCTTCAGGACGTTCTTGATGAAGAAGGTATAGGTTCAATTTCATTCTGTCCTTTGGCACAGGGTATGCTGACAAATAAATACATACACGGTATTCCAAAAGATTCAAGAGCTGCAAAGAGTTCTCCTTTCCTTACACCTGACAGAATAAATGAAGATGTAATTTCAAAAGTTGTAAAACTTAACGAAATCGCAGAAAACAGAGGTCAATCCCTTGCACAAATGGCATGTGCATGGAATTTGAGAGGCGGTAGACTTACAAGTGTGCTTTTAGGTGCCTCAAGACCATCTCAAATTATAGAAAATGTAGGTGCACTTTCCAATCTTGACTTTACACAAGATGAACTTGACGCAATCGAAAATGTTCTGAAATAAAAATCTAAAACTTTCCCCTATGTCTTTGACATAGGGGATTTTTAACAATATAAGAAATATTTTATATTTTCCCGGGAGTAAATTGTAATTCCGGATTTTTTACGCTTACTTTCATTCCTTCTGAAACTGAACTTACTATAAAGGCATTACCGCCGATTGTTGCACCGCTTCCAATTACTGTATCTCCGCCTAAAATTGTAGTACCTGAATAAATAGTTACATTATCGCCGATTGTAGGATGACGCTTAACACCCTTAAGTTCCTGTCCCTTTCGTGTAGACAACGCACCAAGAGTAACTCCCTGATATATCTTTACATTATTACCTATTACAGTTGTTTCACCTATTACAATACCTGTACCATGGTCAATAAAGAAATACTTTCCTATTGTCGCACCCGGATGTATATCTATACCTGTAAGACTGTGTGCATACTCCGTCATAATTCTCGGTATCATTGGTACCTTTAAATTCCATAGCTCGTGAGCAATTCTATATACGGTTATAGCAAAAACACCGGGATATGAAAATATAATTTCATCAGTGCTGTATGCCGCCGGGTCACCGTTATATGCCGCTTCAATATCTGTTGCTAAATAATCACGCAGTACAACAAGTCTGTCAAGAAATCCCGACACTGCATCATTTGCCATATTTTCTACTCCACGTTCTTTACACTCTCCCATACAGCAACTTGAAAATGCCATTGTAATTTGTTTTTTTAAGTTATACTCTATAAATTCAAGCTTTTCTCCAACAAGAAATTTTATGTACTCGTTTCTAACTTTATTTTTATCAAAAAAGCCTGGAAAAAGTAAACGTCTTATTTCACATAAAACATCTATTAATATATCCTTACTGAGCATATTTTCAGCATTTATATTTTCTGTTAATTCATATTTATCATAGCTTTTTAAAATATCATCTACAAGTCTGTCAGTTCTGCTTTCCATTTCAACACCTCCTGTATAATTTACTACTTACATTATAATAAAATACATAAAAAAGGTCAATACATATATAAAAATAAGGACAACACATAAGTCTTGTCCTTATTTTTCGTATCATATAAAATTATAGCATGTGCTTTCTAAGTTCTTCACCACTTTGACTGCAAAGGTATGCAGGAGCAATATCAAATACTGTCTTACAGCCCTTTTGACCTTCTTTGTTAAGTCTGTATGCAGCTCTTGCATAGGCAATAAGTACAGATGAAGTAAATTCAGGATTTGAGTCAAGCTTTAAGCTATACTCAATAATGTGATTATTTTCCTTGTTCATACCTGTCTTTCCGCATCTGATTACAAAACCACCGTGAGGAATACCGCTGTGATTTGCCTTTAATTCTTCCTCTGTGATAAAATGTACTGTTGTATCATAGTCCGCAAAATAGTTTGGCATTGTCTTAATTTCATTTTCAATTTTTGCCTTATCTGCACCTTCTTCTGCTACTACAAAACATTCTCTTGTATGCTTCTGGCGAGTAGTGAGTTCAGGATTCTGACCCTTTCTTACAGCCTCAAGTGCACTATCAACAGGTATAGTATATTGTTTTGCGTCCTTAACACCATCTATTCTTCTGATAGCATCGCTATGTCCTTGGCTTACACCCTTACCCCAGAAAGTATAGTCCTTACCTTCAGGCAATATAGCATTTGCATAAAGACGGTTAAGTGAGAACATACCTGGATCCCAACCAACAGAAATAATACCGACTTTTCCGCTCTCATTTGCAGCTTTATTGACATTATCAAAATGTTCAGGAATTTTTGCGTGTGTATCAAAACTATCCACTACATTAAAATATTTAACATATTCAGGTGTTTGTACAGGAAGGTCAGTAGCACTTCCGCCGCAAAGAATCATAACATCAATTTCATCTTTCATCTTAACAGCATCATCTACTGAATAAACCTTTACTCCTTCTGTCATAACCTTTACTGTCTCAGGATCACGTCTTGTAAATACGGCTTTAAGCTCCATATCATCATTTTGCTTAATAGCACATTCAATACCTCTTCCAAGGTTTCCGTAACCTAAAATACCTATTCTTATTGTCATCTTAATCACTCCATTTTAATTACTTTAACTACCCTATATTATACCAAATACATCTCTAAATGTAAATATTTTTACTAAAAAAACATATCGGTAAAGTTTCAAAAAATTGACCTTGTTTTTTTTATATTTTTGTAGTATAATTCCTATTGATGGGAGGTGCATCAAATGAAATACAAAGAACTTATGTATTCTGATATTAACATGCAGCTTTTTCATGAATTCAATCGTTACCAAAAAGTAACCAAACGCTGGAGAAATATTGACGGTAAATGGATTATCGAAAATGTAAATCTTGTAGAGCAATGGGACGAAAATGATTTTGAAACAATTATAGACTGTCTTCACACAACTATAGAAACAGGCGGAGCAGTATTCGGAGCATTTGACAGTGGTTTCTTAAAGGGATTTGCTTCTATTGAAGGTGTACCGCTTGGAATACATCACGATTACTTTGACCTTTCTTTACTTCATGTTTCTTCTGAAATGCGTGGCAAAGGTATAGGCACAAAACTTTTTGATATGGTATGCCAATGGGCAAAGGAACATAATGCAAAGAAATTATACATATCTGCCAATTCATCTGTTGATTCACTTGCTTTTTATGAATCAAAAGGATGCGTTGATGCAGCTGAAACACATCATTCTCTTTCAGAGCGTAAACCATACGACAGACAACTTGAGTATATTCTATAACAAATAATTATTATAAAGAAAAACTGCGGCATTTGCCGCAGTTTTTTTCTGCATTATCAAAAATTATAATTTATCAAAAATATATTGACAACTTGGTATATTTTATGATAGAATATACAACTGTAATAAATCTGTATGCGTCCGTAGCTCAGTTGGATAG
>CALXQE010000051.1 GCA_944390495.1 uncultured Clostridia bacterium | reverse complement strand
AGAACCTTGTAAGTGCCTGTCCTGTGTCCATTATCTCAAGATAACCTGCATAATGTATCAATTCTTTGTACCTATTCGGTGACGGAGTTGCTGTGTTTACAAGCTTATATGGTACGCCTTTAAATTTCTGCAAAAACGTCTGATATGTTTTACTGCCAAAGGACCTTAAAACGGCAGCCTCGTCAAGAGATACGGCTGTAAAATATGTAGGGTCAATATCTCCGTCACGAACACGCTCATAATTTGTAAGCAGAATTTTTCCTGTTGCCTCTTTTACCTCTTCCATATTTCTTACATACTCCGGTTCGTTAAGTCCTAAAAGCTCGACAGCATCTCGTTTAAACTCCTGTTTGACTCCAAGCGGCATAACAATAAGCGATTTACCGCCCTGTTTTCTTGTTATGATATTGCACCATTCGAGTGCCTGCACTGTTTTGCCAAGTCCAAAACTTTCAAACAGTGCACGCCTGCCGCCCTGAACTGCCCAAATCACAGCATCGCGTTGATGAGGTAAAAGTACTGGATTAACGTCTTTTTCGGTGATGTTAAATCCTGTCTTTGGTGCTATATCTATCTTTTGTTTCAAGAAATCCACATAGTTCATTCTGCATTAAACCTCCTATATTATAGTGATAGCAGTTCTCTTATTTCTTTTTCTTCTTCACTGCCGTAAAATTCATGTCGCATAAATACTATAGAATTTCTTTTATGTAAATCAAATTTACATTTTGCTGTATATTCAAAAGAATTATTGCACTGAAACTTTCTACAAATTTCAGGTCTGACCTCATATATCAAACAGCTTTTTGTCACATCGTTTCTAAACGGGCACGTCATATCTATGCCCTGCATTGCATTATGTCGTTGTTCTGAAATTTGGTGTTTCTTGATATACCTTTTAATGGTTTTTACTTCTTTTCTCGACATTGGTAACGCATTACTGCAACATTGCCCACAGTTTGAACACTTCCCTTTGAATGTATGGTCTATAACATGAATACCTATATTACACATTCCTTACATCCTCCGTATCTTTATGTATACCGATTATGGTTTTAATTCTATCAGCAAATGATATAATTTCAGATTCAGGTACGTTTATCTGAGTCACAATTACTGCCTTTGTTTTTTGCTCAATATCTACGTCACTATTGCTCGACACCGGGACGTCTACAAGCTGACCGACCTTTACGACAGTGTTTGTCTTATAACTGTACTCTCTACCTCTCGGCTGTCCATCTTTATCTAAAAATCTGCATTTGATTATATTAGTAATTGATAGTTCTTTTTTTTCATTCTCGCACCAACAATAATGTTCTGTTGGTGCATATTCATCTATAATAAGTGAATTGTCAACTCCACATATATGGTCTCCTTCACCGATAGGTATACATTCATTGCACGTAAAGCAATCCTTTTTAAATTTACTCATTATTAATCACATCTCCTATCTTTTAATTATGAAGTCGTACCGGCAGTACCAGATATGCAACTCCCTCTACATCATAAATAAACGCACCTGAAACAGGACTTGATAATGAAATAATTACCTCACTTTTTTTACACGCTTTCAATGCGTCCAGTAAGTAATCGCAGTTAAAACCGATTGTAATATTACCTGTTGTATCAGCTGAAATTTCATCATTTATTTTTCCGATTTTAGATGCACATACAGCTTTTATTTTATTGTCCCCTATTTCTAATTTTACAGGTAATTTACTGAACTTTTTATCTGTACTGCTATTGACTATTATAAGCGTTCTCTCGAGCAGATCCATTATATCAGGTTTAGAAATAATCACTTTTATATTACCTTTATCATTCATAATACTTTCATAATTAAGGTATTCTCCGTCAAGCAGTCTTGCAGAAACGATATATTTCCCATAGTTAAATATTATCTTTCTGTTATCTGAAACTATCTCTATGTCACTTTCGCTATCTTCTGTTATTTTAAAAAGTTCTCTCATAGTGGTTACAGGTATTATAAACCTCGCATCATTACACTTTAATTTAACATCAGTGATTATACGTGCCAACCTTAATCCGTCGCTTGCTACTGCTGTAAGCACACCATTCTTTATATCAAGCAATATTCCTGTTAAAACAGGTTTTTTTCCCTCCGTATTAGCTGCAAATGATGCTGTTTGCTGAATTATTGTACGCAATGTTTTTTGAGGTATAGAAAATTCAAATTTATTTTCTATATCCTCACTATGAGGAAAATTTTCAGCGGACAAGGCTGTCAACTTAAATCTGCTTTTTCCACTTTCTATCCTAATACTTCTATCGCCGTCGCTTGCAAGCACCACATCACCGTCATACAATCTTTTAACGGCTTCTTCAAACATTTTTGCCTTTATAACAAATTCTCCGCCCTCAATAACTTCGACTGATGAACTATATGAAATACTCATATCCGGATTTGTACTTTGCAATGTTATCTGACCGTTTGTATCTGCAGATACTTTTAGACCTTCTAACTCTTCAAAGCTTGCTTTTGATGATACAGCCTTTAGAGTTACATTTATCATTTTAAGTAGCTCTCTTCTGTCTATTTTAACTTGCATTTTTTATCTCCTCTCTGTTTTTTCTTTTTAGCAGTGTCAAAAATTTATTAGCAAAATTTATTACTTCCTGTGAAGGTCGTTTATCGCCGTATCCGTAAATCTGAAGTATAATAAGTCTACGCATATCTATTTCCATAGTTACAAACGGCTTATCTATTTCATCAGAGTGTCTTATGAAAAATATCATACGTACACCTTTTATGTGGTTATTAAAATACATTTCCTGTGTTCCGACACAATGATTAAGTGATTGACCTTCCTTTATAAATTCAGTTCTTGTTCGTGGAAACACAATAGCGAATTCGTTATTTTTGTATTCTGTTAAGCCTGCATATAAATTTTTCGTAGCTCTTTTTAATTGCTCGTCATATATCTTCATTTCTACAGCTTTAAACTCAGTTAACAGTCTATCGTGTGCGACTTTAATGTCTTTAGGGAAACGAACTGATTTATGTGATAAATCAATATTCATCTGTTCTGACATTCTGATATAGTCCTCATACCACCTTAAAAGCTGTTCAAAATTATTTCTCGGATATATCGACCTTTGCTTTGTGAAATAGTTTACAAAACGCTTATATGACATTTTTTCAAGCATTTCGCATACAACAGACGTTTGGTGTCCATTGAGATTTAAATTCCTCATTTTTAGAAAATCTGACTCATTTACCCATATAGCAGACGCTTTTATCAATTTATGCTCATTTCTTGAAATGTTCCATTTACTGTACAATTGCTTGTACTGTGGACTTACACCTAATATAGATTTAAAATCTCTGCCTTTACCCAAATCATCCGAAACAATCTCCGAAGCAAATCTTGACATACCCATTTTTACTAAATACTCTGTAACCGGTAAATTTTTTAAATTATCCAAGAGTTTTACAAAATGTATCGGCTGGCTGTTTTTCTGCAATTCCTTTTCAAAATCTATATTGTAATATGTATTCCCAAACACTTCACGCAAGTTATAACTATATACATAAGACAAATCATCTTGTATATATTTTTGTTCTCTCCAGTATTGTCCGTATGGCCAAACATTTTTATTGTCAAATGACCGTATATAGGCTTTATCATTTTCAGTAAGATACATAGTGCGAAAATATTCATCGATTTTATACGACGGCATATATTTACCTTTAGGTGTAAGATACCATCCTGCACAAACATTCATCCAACGAATTATCAACTGCCCGTCCACTTTATGAACCATACAAACAGATTGTTTTTCTTTTATTGCATTAATATATCGACTTTCAAATGCCATTACTTCCGCACCGCATTTCGGGCATATAACCGTTGTTCTATGTTTTGTACCTTTGAGTAACTTTACTTTTTTGCCACACGCTGAACATATACCGGGTTTTACGCCGTTTTCAAGTTTATCCATAAAAATATATTGTTTAAATACATCTTTTCTTAAATAAGCATTAAAATCCTTTGGAAGTTTCGGAAACATATTCATAAGACGGTTAATCCGTTCACGCTTTCTGTCCCACACTCTATCGGCTTTTTCTCTGTTGAGATTTCTGACAAATTCATCAACATACTGTAAGCAGTGCGGACAATCATATTTACTGTCAAAAAACATTTTCAGCAATTCCGCTGTCGCCGCTGATGTTGCCGCCAAATCGACATGAAGACAACAATAATACTCGGAATATCCCGCATAGTTTGATAATACCGCACACGGATTACGCTGTGTCCACTTATCTTTTTCAATGTCGTAAACCTGGTAGTTTTCTTTGTTACAGAAAAATCTAAACATCAACGTTCGCGGCTTCGCTCTCTGATAAAAATCTACAACCAAGACCGTGCCGCACTTTGCGTCGTCTACTATTTGAGCAACTGCTAAAAACTTCTTTTTTCCTAATTTTGCATTATCAATCGGAGTTGGCGGAATTGATTTCAATGTGCTTTTGTATAGCATTTTATCCCCTCCTAAAGCAACGACAGCTGGATAAATTCTTTTTTATCCTCTTTTGCCTCTTTAGCGCTTGCTTTACCCATATCTTTAGTTGCGGTTTTACGCGGCTTGCTTGCCGTTTTTTTCTTTTCAACAGGCTTTGGCTTTTCGGCTTCTTTTAAAATTTCCGTCTCGTCCGGAGCTTCGCCTGTTATCTCGATTGATATTTGCATAATAACCTCAGAATTGGGAAAGTAGTATTTTACCGCACTCCTGTAGACATCGACATCGGAAACATGAGATTTCGCACCCTTTATTATTTCTTTACAGCAGTCGGAAAGTGTACGCTTGAATTTATATACAACCTCCGCGAACCTCTCGTCCTGTTTACAAAAATCCTGCAATATCGTGCTTACATAGGACGATATTGCCTTTTCATATCGTCCGCCTTTAAATTCCTTGTACTCGGCTTTTATCTTCTCAATCGCAGCCCGAACAACATTTACGGGCAACTCTTGACTTTTCTCTGCCGGCTGTGGTATAATTTCGGCAGAATTATTTTGAATTGTGCTTGAATTTTCCATAGTTCTTACCCCTTTCAAAATAGTGATAACTGACCGTCTTTCAGTTTGATATATTCACAGTTCACTGCAACTTACTGCGAATACTTATCTGAAACATCGGTCTTTTATTTTTGTATTTATATTTGCATTACCGTCTTTATTTTCTTAATGTTAATTCACTCAGTACCGTTTCAGTTATCGATTCCTCAATAAGTATATCGGTTAACTTGTTCATAATCTCTGTTGAAAGTCCACTGTTACGGTATTTAGCAAGTTTTATTTCCAATACCTGCGATATTTCATCCGAAATACTCATGTTCCTACTCCTTTAAAAAAATCATAATTTTTCTTTTCTGATATTCTCTGCCTAAAATTATCACCCTTGAACTCAACCGGAGATAATATTTCAATAAGCCTATCGTATGCACGTGCAACTCCTGCACTGTCGGTTAAATGCTCCCGCAATGCACTTATTGTCAAGTTTGTCGTTATAATCGTCGGCTTACAGCTTCGATACCGTGCGTCAATAATTTCATAGACCAAAGCTGCACTCCAATCTGTTTTTCTCTCAGCTCCAAGGTCATCAAGTATAAGCATCTCCGCTCTCTTTATCTCTCCTTTTAGTTCCGTTTCACCGTCATTGCCATAATTATCAAAGCTGTCCTTAATACGCTGTATCATATCGTTTATGGACATTGCTTTAACCGCAACACCCATATCAAGCAGTCGATTTGCAATACAACAAGCAAGAGTTGTTTTCCCTCGACCTGTCTTACCGTAAAAGAGAAGTCCGTTATTTTCCCGCTTATTCATTTCCCATTGTTCGCAATACTGCTTTGCCGCAAGTATATATTTCTTGTTGTCCTCGGTAACTGTAAGCCTTTCAAATGTCGCTGATCTCGCTTTTTCATCCATAAGGCTGTATTTTTTGTTTCGGCTTCGCTCACACTCGAGCTCCTTCATGCGACGTTCCTGCTCTTCTTTTTCACGCTTTGCTTTTTCACAGGCACATGGGCAACAAACCTTTTTAGGTATTCCTAAAAAGTTAAGCTCAAGCTTAACGGGCTCTCCGCATACATTGCACCGTTCAAGTACATTCGGCTTATTATCCACCCCAGATTGTACCGGCGTAGTCATCTTCATTATTTGCCCTATTTGCTCCATTTTCTAAGCCTCCTATATGGTTACTGTTATTATATTTGTGTTCAAGTATTTTTGAAAAATTAGTCGGACACATCATCCAGTCAAAATCAGCAGACCAATTACGGTTATTTTCGCCTTTGAGGAAAATTGATGCCTCCGCCAATGTAAACAATTCTTCAAAAACATCAAGGCTCTTGTATGTACGCCATCTTGCCGCAACCGATGTTTTTCGTTTTCCGTCAATACTCCGTATTTTGGGATATGAAACACAAATACTGTGATAAAGCTCTTTAATTTTTGCAAACGGGCAAGCAGATGATTTTTCTGCCTCCGCTTGCGGAGTAGTATTATCTATCCTATCCTTACCTATCCTATCCTTACCTATCCTATCCTGTGTCAACGGTTCGTTACAAGATTGTAACGGTGACGTTGACGGTTCGTTGACATGGTTGTTACGTGACTGTAACGGTATCGTTGACGGTTCGTTGACATACCTGTCACCCGACTGTAACGAATATACTCCGGTCTTATCTATGCTAAGTCTATCCTTTTCATCAATATATGGTGTTTCTTTATACGTATCGCGTCGTATGTAGTTATGTACTCTCCAGTGTTTAATAACTATTACTCCGTTTTCAAAAGTAATAATAAACTGCTTTAATATGAGCAATTTACAATCATCATCTGAAGCACCTGTCATTCGTTGTATCTTCTTTGGATTGTTTACAAACCCATCATCATCTGCTCTCATAGCAAGATGAAAATACAGTGCCTGTGCCGATAACGGCATATCCAAAAATGCGTCACTGTCTATAACCGTTTTTGAGAACATTCTTCTTTCTGCCATTACATCATCTCCCTTCTTATATCGGAGCTATTAAAATTCCATTTTTGTCACCGGTATTATAATTTAAGTTTAATTTTTGGCACAAATATTCATCAAGTTTTATTCCGTATATATGATTGTCCTTAAAGAATCTTTTCTCATCTCTGTGAGCCTCGTCATGATGTTCTCGGCATAGTGCTATTGCTTCAAGCCCGACATGACAAATTTTTTCCCTGTCACGTCCCATTCCAATACGATCAACGTGATGTACCTCCGCTTTTTTATTGCATACGGCACATTTACGATATTCAAGGCATAGATATAAGTATTTGCCTATATCATCAGTTCTGTCTAACATACTATCCATTGTCGGAACATTGTTGTAAAAACAAAATTCTATAAGATAAGATATAAATTCCTTTGCTGTTGTCATATCAACATCAGCTAACGAAAAATCATCCCGTCCGTCAATGCTGCAAAAGTTCCACTTAAAATACTGTTTCAAATATTCAGGATCATGACCTGACCACTCAGCAACATCGCGAATGATTGCATATATCTTTCTTCGCTGAACCGGTGATATGCTGCGTCCATCCCACAGCTTTATCTCAACTTGCCTTATTCGCTTTCGCAGAATTTCACGTTCAAGCGGTTCGGCAGGAATAACCACCATCTTTTCACCGTCATATTCAGTTATTATTGCCGAGGTAATCATCTGTCTGTTCCTCCTCGCTGTATTTATGTTGGTGCATATAAATATATTTGCTGTTTGGTCCTTTATTTGATTTTATAAATTCATCACAGTCTGCCTTACTCAAATGGTTTTTCAATACATTCATTTCATACGCATACTCGCCGTTTTTGTGTTTTTCATTGATTGCCTCTATTATTTTTCCAATCTCGTAGTTTGCCTCTACCATATACAAATCATAGTTTTTAGCTGTAATTCCCTCAAGTGTTGATGTGTCTGTTGCATAAAATACCTTTTCACCATTCATAAACAGTCTGTAACCGCAATTCGGCACATTATGATATAATTTAACCGGTACAACCTGAAACAGTCTGTAATCGTACTTTTTACCTATTTCCAGCACATCTATGTTACTGGGTTTGACACCGCTGTTTAATAAAGCACCTACTAACCATCGGCAACACGCAAATCGTATTGTAGGTCGTTTATTCGCAAGTATTCGTATAGTATCTGAGTTAAAATGGTCCGTATGTATATGCGACAATAAGACTATTTTCAAGTCTTTATATACATCTTTAATCCAAGAAAATGGTACTCCGCAGTCTACAAGGATTATGCCGCCTAAAACGACGGCATTTCCCTTTGACCCTGTACTGATAATTTTATATTTCATTAAAATCAACCTCTGAAGGCTCGTCCCAATTTGGAAATTGTTCATCTGAATCACCGGGTAATAATTCATCAGGTATTGAATCAAAATCATCATTCTGCGGTAAAACAGTTGGTTCAACATTGTACTCATCACCTTCGATTGCCATTCTCGGTGCACTCTCAAGCGTATTGCCGATATTGGTACAAAATTCTTTTACATCATTGTTTACCTTTCCGACCATTTTAAAATTAACAATTGAATATTTCTGACCTGCATCATTAGTTTCATTTGTAAGTCCAAATTCAGTAACCACTTCAGATAAATCAAGACCTGCAGCAGCAACATCCATAATCGCATAATTTCGCCACAGCTCTAAAGAAGTAGGCGGAATATTCAGTGTTACAGGAATAGGACAGTTTTCCATCAATATGTAAAGGCGGTGCATATTTTTACACTCTTTACCTTTTCCGGCTGTTCCGAATACATTATGAGGACAACTCTCACAATCTCTGCATTCTCCTGTTTCACGCACTATGCCTGTTATACCGTCTGTTGATGAACATATTGGAGGTTTATTCATTTTTTCTTCTTCGTTTTCAACAGCCGGAAACAGTGCATTATTCTTATGATTTGCAATTATGATGCCTTGAAATTTTTCTATTACGATATCTCTGTTACCGTTAGAAAACTCAAATACTTTCATTCCCCCCGAACCAACTTTAGCAATCAATCTCGGTCTGCCTCCGACTTGTTCCTGTGCCTGTCTTATTCTCTCAAAAATACCTTTTGCATGGTTGATATTAAATTCAACATTTGCAACTTCCGCCTGTGAAAATAGATCCATAATGTTTGCCATAATCTTATCCTCCTAAAATTTATTTGATAATTTCATACTTGCCGTTTGTAAGTAACTGTTTCAGAATGCGTAAATCTGATTTTTTCGCCTTGACTCTTGCCGGCAGTTTCATAATAACAATCTCGTCATCATCATTTATTGTGGGTGATGACAACGGTATTTGTTCAGCTTTTGCTATTTCTATTACTTTGTCTGTTTTTTCCTTAATTTCCTGCTGTTCTAACTTTAATCTCTCCGCTTTTTCCTGTTCATATCGTATAGCCTCATGACGTGCATTTACTGATGTAATTGCATTAGACACATTGAGCGTATTTTTATATTCAACAAGAATTTCAGCTTTATATTCCTGCGTATCAATAAGTTTTAAATCATCGCAGATACGGTCAATAAATGCTTTTGCGGAGGCTT
>CALXQE010000050.1 GCA_944390495.1 uncultured Clostridia bacterium | reverse complement strand
CCCATTTTTGACAAGGTTTGTCAGCGTTAAAATTTCTTTGTAAAAGATTTAGCGAAACAGAGTAATTATGCTTAGAGTTAGTGGCAGGTTTAAATGCTTTTTTGCGTATGGAGTGGATATTGTGAAGAGTATTTCGTGAACACGGACATGTAGGTTTTATCATATGCAAAAGGGAATCAAGACCTGCAGCCGGATACCCTTCATGGAATGAAATTAGTATACGCAAAAGTTTTTGTTGGTGTTTCTTACGATGTGAAATACCACGATTTTTCCAAGCATAATAGCTGCTTAGGAGAAATTTCAAGTAAACGGCATAGTTTCTCTACAGAGGTCTCAGAGCAGTGAGTGTCAACAAAACGATATCTATTCTCTATAGTTTCGAAAATATGCCGACGGATTTTTTTAGTACATCAATAACCTCGTCTTTCTGTGCAAGCTGTTTGCGTAAAGCACGAATTTCAGCTTCAAGTTCACGTTGACGTTTGTCATTACGATTTTGCTTGTCGGTTAAGCCCGGCTGAAATCCGGCACGCTTGAGTCAAGATTTAAGGGTATCTATGCAGATACCAAGCTCTGCGGCAACTTCTTTTGAAGGACGACCTTGTTCGGTAACCATCTTAACGGCACCGGTTTTGAATGCCTCGTCATAACGAGGTGGAATTGTTCCTTTTTTGATTGACATGAAAATACCTCCTGTGATTTTGGATTTGTTTGTTTCCATTCCATTATATCACTATTTTTTCTGTCCATCAATTCTGGGAAGGGGGCAGCAGTGCAACAGTCTTACAACTTTTGAGAAATCAAGTATATATCGGAAATATGGTTCAAGGAAAAAGACAAGTTGTATCCTTTAAAACGAAAAAAATGCGTCAAGTGAATCCTGAAAATTGGATAGTTGTAGAAAACACACATGAACCTATAATTGAACGCGATATTTGGGACAGAATACATAATTTGCTGAATAAAAAAAGCCGTGTAATCAAAACAAAAAATGAAGATTTGGGCTTATTTGCAGGAATTTTGGAATGTGCTGATTGTCATGCACCCTTGGCCTTTACAAGAAAACAGTTAAAAAATCGTGAGAGAAAATTTTACAGATGCAGCAGATATAACAATAACGGTTCAAAAGCTTGCACAACACATCTCATTGAAGAAGAAACGTTAGTTGAAATCATTTTAAACGACATACGGTTATATGCTCAATTGGCAAATTCAGATAAGGAAAAAATTGCAAAACGCTTGTTTGCTTCAAAGAAAAAGTCACAGGCTGACGAAGTAAAAGTTTTACGCGATAAAATCGAAGAGGTTGAAAACAGATTATCCGTCATTGCAACATCGTTAAAAAATCTTTATATTGATAAATGTTCAGGAACAATTCCCGAAAACATATTTATAGGTCTTATGAGTGATTTTTCAAACGAACAGGCTGAATTACAAGAAAAACTGCCTAAACTTCAATCTGAACTTACAAACATAAATCAAACAAATGATGAAATAAACGAATGGATTGAATTAATCGAAAATTTTGCCGATTTAAAAATACTCACACGACCTGTTGTAATGGAATTTATTGAAAAAATTACAGTTTCGGACAGAAAGGAATCAGACGGAAAGATAGAACAAAACATTGACATAGAATATAGATTTATCGGTAATTTGTTAAATGCAAAAAAAGAAGATATTGTCTGAATAATCAAACAATATCTTCAACACGCTCTTCAATACTCTCATCACCAAAAACCGAGTATTGAATAAATGGCGGAGAAGGAGGGATTTGAACCCTCGCGCCAGTTTCCCGACCTACACCCTTAGCAGGGGCGCCTCTTCGGCCTCTTGAGTACTTCTCCATAAAAGAAAAGCATACATAAAGTTAAAATTGCTGCCGTTCTAATTAGCAATCAGCTTTGTATGCAGTACAAGTTATTAAATTTAAATGGAGGAGAGAGTGGGATTCGAACCCACGGACGGCGGAACCGTCACCGGTTTTCAAGACCGGCTCTTTCAACCACTCAGACATCTCTCCGAACGTTTGTTTCCGTGTCAGCTCAACTGACAAAAATTATTATAGCAGAAGACAAACGTTTTGTCAACACTTTTTTTGAAGAAATTAAATTTTTTTTGAAATGATGAATTATTGCTTTTTGGTAGACTTATAATCTAATTTTGCATTAAAAAATTAGATTGAAGAAGTGGGTAAGAAATCAGCTGGCTTGATAATAAATTTTCTTTGTACATATCAACACCTATAATACTGCTGCTTCCATATGTTTTATAATAATAGATACCTCTATCGCAGTTGCAGCATGAGGAATATACAGTAATATCATCTTTACCGTTTTTTGTTTCTACACATCCACGGGGCATTTCAACAGAACTTAATATGTGAAAGAATTGATTTACGCTTTCTTGCTCATCATCAGAAGACTTTGAATTTAATTTTACGAATGACGCTTTTATAAACCTTGAAACTGATGAATAGTCGCCGGGTAATCCAACAGCACCCATACCTCTGCTTGAAGGAGAAAGGTTAATATTTTTGCAAAAAGTATTGTCAGGTTCCTTTGCAGATAAATGAAGATAATTGTTTAAATTATTAATATGATAGTCAAAAGGAGGATTGTTTGTAAGTACACCTACTTTATTATCGTATATTTTAATTCCGTCTTCAACTGATTCAACAGTGATTGTATTTGTTTTATCCGCAATAATCCAGTGAAGAGGAGCAAGGGGCAATTTATCTGAAAACGGTATGCTGACAAGGTTAATATCTTTTAATACGTTTTTTACTTCATTTACATTTGAATATTTTGACAATATATATAAAATGAACTCGTATGGCGATATATTTATTTTTTTATTGTCAAAATCTTTATAATCCGCATTATCAGAAAAATTTAATCCTGCCATAGAAAGACCCTTTTCGTTTGTTGCATCATAATAAAGCGGGTAGTTATCTTGTATATATGACATTCCTATAATTGCGAAATGATTGTTTAATTTTCCTTCTTTGCAAAAAGATATTGGGTAGTTTCTGGGAGTAATAGTTACTCTTTCGTTATATGAATATTCAAGGTCAAGGTTTCGACCAAAATAAAAGTCCTTTGTTTTATAAGTTACGGCAGTACACATAATTCATTACCTCCTGAATTTAGTATAACATACAGATATTTAATTATCCATAGTTATATGTAATTAAATCTTATAAATTTAGAAAAATGCAATAATTTAAGTTTAAAAATGCAAGTTTTAATATGTACAAATATGATATAATCTGCATTAGAAAAAATAAATAAGTAAGGTAGATTGTACAAAATATGTACAATGCCGGAAAGGAATGAATCATGAAAAAAGTATTTAGTTTATTAATTGTTCTTTCAATAATATTGGGAACGGTTAACGTTTACGCAGCTGAACCGACTATATCTTGGTTTGGTGATGCAACAAACGATTACACAGAAGGCTTTGAAAGCTTTGGTGCGTATGCACAGGCAACAGGTGTCATAAACGGAACTGTTGTTGCGGCAAATAACGGACAAAAAACTTATAACGGGAGAAAAGTATCCTGAAGCAGAACTTTCAAGAAATTTTGGTTATGCCACAAAGACTGAAATAACAAATGGAATTGCTGACATTTCGTTTGGAATGAGAATAAGAAGCTCTGCTGACGGCAGTATTTCATTTACTGAAACAGATACAGCTGTTTCAACACAAGATCACATAAGTGACAATGTATTTCAAATAAGAACAAACGGTGCAAATATTGATTTATACGTAAATGATCAGAAAAAAGCACAGCTTACTACAAAAAATCAATTAGACGGAAATAAGATGTCAAGTATAATGAAAATTTATGCCGCTTATGATTTTGAAAATAAAAATCTAAGAGTAAAAGCTGATTTGTACGATACGGCAGTAAGCAGTGTAATAGAAACACAAACAGTTGACGTTGAACTTGATGATAGTGTGACATCGCTATGCGGTATGCAAATTATATCAAAAGCTAATTACACAGGTTTGGCATTTGACGATTTTAGAGTTATAAAATCAAATGAAGCAAATATAGATAATGTTATTCCGGCACCTGCAAAGCCAACACAGCAGCCGGATAGGATTATATATGTAAGTGATAATTTTGACAGGTTATCTCAAAATGACGGCTCATATATAGTTCAAATGCCCGGTAACACTTCAACTGCTAAGTCAGTGGAGAATAGTGACGGAGGTATCACATTTTATGCGGAGGGACGCAAAAACGGATCCAGTGATTATAAAACAGGTATAAAAGTAGGAACAAATGGTTCAGATAAATTTGTAACAGGCGTTTCAGGTAATTATGCAAACGGCGGCAGACATACTTATATGACATTTAATAATGTACCTGCGTTTACAGATATGGGCGGCAAGGCATTGTCAATGGAATTTGATATGAAGATGACAACTACATCTGCTGATATGTCATTTAATGACGGTACAAATAAAGCCTTTGCATTTAAAATATCGAATAATATGTTGGCAGTTTCAAATGGAAACGCTTGGGTAGAAATACCAGGTACTGCTAAAGATACATGGTACGATGTAAAAGTTATAGCAAACAGACAAAGCGGTATGTATACGTTGTTAATTTCAAAGGATAACAGAGTAATATATACAAATACTTTATCATATCAAGGAACACCGTCAACAATTTCAAGAATTGATTTTTCAAAGGATGTTGCTAATGCAGGCGACGTTGCAAGTTTAAATAATATTGAAATCTACTGCGGAAAGACTGCACCGATTATAAACAATGTAAGCGGTGCGAAGTTTGGAAATGACCTTGTTCTAACATTCGATGATGACAGCGAATGGAGAGAGGTCATAAGCACAGTTTATGTAAATGGTGAACCGATTGAAAATAATGAAACAGGTTATAGTATTGCAGAAGGTTCTCTTACAATAGACAGCACTGTTTTAGAAAAAGCCGGTGTCTATACAATAACAGTATCAGCAGCTGACTATTCTGATGTAATAATTAGTCAGGTTGTTACGGCTGATATTACAGATGCTGTTATTTTTGAAAAGATAACAGTAAATGAGGGAACACGTCTTGAAGATGTTATGGCACAGTTTACAAAGGAATATGAGTTTACATTGGAGGATGGTGAAACTTTAAAAGCACAGCTTTCATGGTCACAGACATCAGTGCCGGAGTACGATATGTTGGCAGTAGGTGACTATGTGTCTAAAGCTTCAATAGACGGACTTCCGGAATATGCAACAATTCCTGAGGGATATGAGGTTAATCAAACGGTGGCAGTTAATGTGCCGGAGAATATAAATATAGAATCGGCAAATGTGATTGAACCTTTAAGCTATAATGTATCAAACAATATTGCAACAGTTGGTGATATAATTGCAAAGCTGCCTACAAGAGCGAGTATAACACTTGCAGGCGGTACAGTATACGAAGCAGATGTAACTTGTGTTTGTGATGGCAAAGATAACATCGAAGGTGCTGTTGAAGGTACATATTCATTTGCCTCAAATTATCAGAATTTACCGTCATACATAAAAAATCCTAATGAAATATACCCAAAAGTGCAAGTAAATATGGTAACAGCTGCGGCTGTAAGAGTTTCAGAATCATTAATAACAGATAATTCTTTGCCGTCAGCTATATTTGCGTCATCATTTGGTAATGACAATCTCGTAACGTATAACGGACACCAGTATGCTGTATAATATACAGCAGATCAGCATCCGGCAATTTCAAGAAGAGTTGTTGATTCAGATGAATGGGAAACAATAATATTTGATGATTATACCCGAAAAGATAAAGAAGACGGACACTATGTTATAGTAATGGGAATATGTGCTGAAGATGGTACAATTCACATGGCCTGGAACGGTTGGAATTCACCCCTTAAATATAGAATTTCAGCTAAAGTTATCAAGTGTCTTGACAGCTGTAAACATAGGTGTTATACTGATAAAAACAGTTGTGAGGGGTAAGATTTAACAATGGAAAAAATGTTACAAGAAATTAAAGAATTAAAAAAAGAAAAAAATGCTGTAATACTGGCACATTATTATGCAAATGATTCAGTACAGGAAGCGGCGGATTATATTGGTGATTCCTATTATCTTGCTAAGATTGCAAAGGAATCCGATGCTGATATTATTGTTTTTTGCGGAGTATTATTTATGGGAGAAAGTGCTAAAATACTTAATCCTGATAAGACGGTACTTATGCCGGATCTTACTGCCGATTGCCCTATGGCACACATGGCAGACATTGAAAAAATAAAGAAAATGCGTGAAAATTATGAGGATTTGGCGGTAGTATGCTACATTAATTCAACGGCAGAATTAAAGAGATACAGTGATGTATGTGTAACATCTGCCAATGCGGTTAAAATTGTTAAATCATTGCCGAATAAAAATATATTCTTTATTCCGGACGAAAATTTAGGCAGGTATGTTAAAGAGCTTGTTCCTGAAAAAAATGTGATATTAAATGACGGTTATTGCCATGTACATGCAGATATGACTGCGTCAGAAGTGAAAATGCTAAAGGAGAAGTATCCGGGTGCACTTGTTACAGCACATCCGGAGTGCAGACAGGAAGTTCTTGATCTTGCTGATTTTATCGGAAGTACATCGGGAATAATAAATTTTGTATCAGGAAGTGACAATAACGAGTTTATTGTCTGTACAGAGTGTGGTGTCGGATATGAACTTCGCAGGAAAAATCCGGATAAGAAATTTTATTTTGTTGGTAAGAGCTGTTGTGATAATATGAAAAAGAATACTTTAGAAAAATTGATACACGTTCTAAAAACCGGCGACAATGAAGTTACAGTTGATGATGATAAGCGTACAGAATCCCTTGTGTCCCTTGACAGAATGCTGGAACTTGCGAAATAAGGAGAATATTATGAAAACAGATATAGTTATTGCCGGAACAGGAGTGGGCGGACTTTATTGTGCATTAAACATTCCCAGCAATAAAAAAATTATAATGGTGACAAAGGACGATGCAGACAGAAGTGACTCATTTTTAGCACAAGGCGGAATATGCGTATTAAAAAATGACGATGACTATGATAGTTATTTTGAAGATACCATGCACGCAGGTCATTATGAAAACAATAAAGAATCAGTCGATATTATGATTCGTTCATCTCGTGATGTAATAAATGATCTTGAGGATTTTGGTGTTCGCTTTACAAAAAAAGACGGTGAATTTGTGTACACAAAAGAAGGGGCACATTCTACACCGCGAATACTTTTTCATAAGGACATTACGGGTAAAGAAATAACTTCTCATCTTCTTGAAACTGTGAAAAAACGTAGTAATATAACGATTATAGAGCATTTTACAGTTGTCGATATTATAGAGGAAAACGGTGAATGTAAGGGAATAGTAGGTTTTAATAAAGACGGAGAATTAAAAACCATATATGCCGATTATACTGTACTTGGGACAGGCGGCATAGGAGGACTTTATAAACACTCCACAAATTACAGGCACTTAACGGGAGATTCTTTAGCAATAGCATTAAAACACAATATAAAATTACAAAACATAGATTACATACAAATTCATCCTACTACGCTTTATTCTAAGAAGAAGGGCAGGAGGTTTTTAATATCTGAGTCAGTAAGGGGCGAGGGGGCTGTATTATTTAACTCCCACATGCAAAGATTTGTAGATGAACTCCTTCCTCGAGATGTAGTTGCCGAAGCGATTTATAAAGAGATGAAAAAGGATAACAAGCCTTATGTATGGCTATCTATGAAACCGATACCGGCAGATAAAATTAAAAGTCATTTTCCGAATATTTATAAGCGTTGTCTTGAAGAAGGGTATGACGTAACAAAGGAGTGTATACCGGTTGTACCGTCACAGCATTATTTTATGGGCGGAATAGACGTTGATAAATACAGTAAAACTTCATTGGACAGGCTTTATGCGGTAGGTGAAACAGCATGTAACGGTGTACACGGTAAAAACAGACTGGCAAGCAATTCACTTCTTGAAAGCCTTGTTTTTGCAAAGAGGGCAGCAAACCATATTATGGATGGTTACAGTGAGATAAATATTAACAGTGAATATGTGCCTGATACAAATCAGTATAAAAATTATGAAAATGAATATAAAAAAATGGTACTTGATGAAATAGAAAGGGAGAAAAAAGAACATGAACGATATAACAATGAAGCTTAATGCAGATAATTTAATTTTAAGTGCATTAAAGGAAGATATAACAAGTGAGGATATAACGACTAACTCTGTAATGCGTACATATCAAAAGGGTGAAGTTGAGCTTATATGCAAACAAGACGGTGTACTTGCAGGTATTGATGTGTTTAAACGTGTATTTGAAATTCTTGATGACAAAACGGAATTTGAGTTTTTCGCAAAAGACGGTGATTTTGTCAAAAACGGTGATAAAATCGGAATTATACGAGGTGATATAAGAGTACTTCTTTCAGGAGAAAGAACGGCACTTAATTATTTGCAGAGAATGAGCGGAATAGCTACATATACACGTTCAATAGCTGATTTGTTAAAGGGAAGTAAAACAAAGCTTTTAGATACGAGAAAGACTACACCCAATATGCGTATATTTGAAAAATACGCAGTAAAAGTTGGCGGAGGTTATAACCATAGATACAACTTAAGTGACGGAATACTGTTAAAGGATAACCATATTGGTGCAGCAGGCGGAGTTAAGGAAGCAATTAAGATGGCAAAGGAATATGCACCCTTTGTAAGAAAAATCGAAGTTGAAGTTGAAAATCTTGAAATGCTAAAAGAAGCTCTTGAAGCAGGTGCAGATATTATAATGCTTGATAATATGAGTGTTGAGGACATGAAAGAGGCGGTTAGTCTTACTGCCGGAAAGGCTGAAACGGAGTGCAGCGGTAATGTAACAAGAGAAAATGTTGAAAAACTTATTGATATAGGCGTTGACTATATTTCAAGCGGTGCACTTACTCATTCAGCACCAATCATGGACTTATCGCTTAAAAATCTTCATGCAATCTGATTTAAGGAGAGGTTAATGAAATGAACGGAGCCGAAAGACGTAAGCAAATATTAAGGCTTATATCTGCCGGAAAAGAACCTGTATCCGGCAGTAAACTTGCTGCGGAACTTGATGTATCAAGACAGATTATAGTACAGGATATAGCACTGTTAAAGGCTGAGGGGCATGAAATATTATCTACAAACAGAGGGTATATTATAAATAAATCAAATATATGTACAAGGATATTTAAAGTACATCACACAGACGAACAGACAGAAGATGAATTAACTACTATTGTTGATTTGGGAGGTACTGTTGTTGATGTGTTTGTATGGCATAGGGTATATGGCAAAATAACGGCTGATCTTAATATTTCATCCAGACGTAATGTTTGGCAGTGCATAGAGGGGTTAAAAAGCGGTAAGTCAACACCTTTGAAGAATATAACTTCAGGTTATCATTATCATACAGTTAGTGCGGACAGCGAAGAAATATTAGATTTAATCGAAAACTCACTAAAAGAAAAAAATTATCTGGCACCGGAAATATAATTGTATTCACTTATTTTTTAATAATTTATAAATTCAGTCCCATATTTTATATAAAAATATGGGACTTTTATGTGACAAATAGCGATATAATGTACAAAATATTGACAAATTATGAACAATATGATAAAATTGTTAACATATTTTTAGAAAGGAATGATTACATAAAATGGAATCAGGATTTGCAAAATTCGGAGAGATATTAGAAAAAATCGATGGCTATGTTTGGGGTGTTCCGCTGATAGTTCTAATAATCTTAACGGGTATATATCTTACTGTAAGAGTGAGAGGATTACAGGTTAGACATCTTGGTAAAGCACTTAAATATATGGTAAAAAATGAAGAAGGCGGAGAAGGAGAGGTATCAAGTTTTGGAGCGTTGTGTACAGCTCTTTCTGCAACAATCGGTACAGGTAATATAGTAGGTGTTGCAACAGCATTGGCAGCAGGCGGACCGGGTGCGTTATTTTGGATGATTATTGCAGCATTTTTCGGAATGGCAACTAAATATTCAGAGGGTTTTCTTGCTATAAAGTACAGAACTGTTGACGAAGACGGACATGTTCTTGGCGGACCATTTTACTATATTGAAAAAGGCATGGGTAAAAAGTGGAAATGGCTTGCAAAGATATTTGCCTTTTTCGGTGTTTGTGTAGGACTTATGGGTATAGGTACTTTTACCCAAATTAACGGAATAACAAGTGCTGTTAAAACCTTCTTTGATCCTCAAAGTGCTCATATCGCTTTTAATATTGGAGGCTTGGATTATTCATGGGCAGTAGTGGTTGCAGGTATTATAGTTGCAGTCTGTGCCGCACTTGTTATTATCGGCGGTATAAAAAGAATCGCAAGAGTTTCTGAAATAGTAGTGCCGTTTATGGCTATTTTTTATGTATTGTTTGCGGTGATACTTCTTCTTTGCAACATTCCAAAAATACCCGGTGCATTTTTGGAAATCGTACAAGGTGCATTTGGTTTTGGTGACGGCATCAGCGGTATAAGAGCAGTAGCCGGCGGTGTGTTAGGTGCAATGATTGCAGCAATGCAAAATGGTGTGGCAAGAGGTATTTTCTCAAACGAAGCAGGTCTTGGTTCTGCTCCGATAGCGGCAGCCGCAGCAAAGACAAAGGATACTGTCAGACAGGGAATGGTATCAATGACAGGTACTTTTATAGATACAATTGTTATTTGTACTATGACAGGTCTTTCAATAGTAATCGCTGGTTCATGGGCAAAGGAAGGACTTGAAGGTGTTGCAATTACAACTGACGCTTTCCAAAGCGGACTGCCTTTTCCTAATATGGTGTCATCATTTATATTGATGATATGTCTTGTATTCTTTGCATTTACAACTATTTTAGGTTGGGATTATTACAGCGAAAGATGTCTTGAGTATCTTGCAAACAGAAATAAAACTGTTGTAAAGGTTTATAGATGGATATATGTTCTTGCAGTGTTCATTGGTCCATATTTGACAGTTTCGGCGGTTTGGACTATTGCAGATATCTTTAACGGTCTTATGGCTATACCGAACGTTATAGCACTTTTAGCACTCAGTGGTATAGTTGCAAAGGAAACGAAGGAGTATTTTGAAAATAAAGACAAGCTGAGAAAATAATTTAAATTCCGCACAATTTGTACTGTGCGGAATTTTTATGTGTATATTTATTCATAAAATGCGAAAGGTATGAATAAATATAAAAAAATTTTAAATAAGTATTGATATTTGCGTAGAATTTTGGTATTATAAGTTAGATAAGATAGATTTTTTGTAATAGGAGTTGAAGATATGCCTGCGTGGGTAATTGATTTATTAGAAAGACTTAACTCAACATTTATTGTTGACGGACGTTGGCAGTGGTTTGTCAGTGGTTTGGGATATACACTGTTAATATCATTATTTTCAGTGCTTCTTGGACTTGTAATAGGTGTGTTTATGGCACTTATGAGATTGTCGAATAACAAACTGCTAAGAGGAATTTCGGGGGTGTACATAGACATAATAAGAGGTACACCGACAATGGTGCAGCTGCTTATTATTTATTTTATAATTTTCGGAAATGTGCATATCGAAAAATGGATTGTAGGATTTATTGCTTTTGGTATAAACAGCGGTGCGTATATAGCTGAAATTGTCAGAGGCGGAATACTATCTGTTAATGTCGGACAAACAGAGGCAGGACGTTCTTTGGGTATGACGCATAAGCAGACGATGGCAAACATTGTAATGCCGCAGGCAATGAAGAATATACTTCCTGCATTAGGAAATGAATTTGTCGTTTTGATAAAGGAAACAGCTGTAATAGGTATGATTGCGAATATTGACCTTGTCGGTGCGGCAAGAAAGGTGCAAAGTTTAACATATGATTATTTAGTACCGCTTTTGTCAATAGCAGTAATTTATTATGTAGTTATTAAGATTATCAGCACAGTCCTAAGTAAGATTGAAAAGGGAATGAGAAAGGCGGATAAAAGATGATAAAGGTAACCGGACTAAAAAAACATTTTGGAGATTTAGAAGTTTTAAAGGGAATAGACCAGCACATTAAACCGGGTGAAAAGGTTGTTATAATCGGTCCGTCAGGTTCAGGTAAATCAACATTTTTAAGATGTCTTAATTTGCTTGAGGTGCCGACTGAGGGTGAAATTCTTATTGAAGATGAAAGTATTACAGCACCTAAAACAAACGTAAATAAAATTCGTGAGAAAATGGGAATGGTGTTTCAGCAGTTCAATCTTTTTCCGCATTTAACTGTTATGGATAACATAACATTGGCACCGATTAAAGTAAAAAAGATGGCTAAGGCAGAGGCTGAAAAGCTTGCTATGGAGCTTTTAAATAAGGTTGGATTAGCTGATAAGGCAGATTCATATCCGGCACAGCTTTCAGGCGGTCAGCAGCAGAGAATTGCTATTGCAAGAGCACTTGCGATGACTCCTGATATAATGTTGTTTGATGAACCTACATCTGCACTTGACCCTGAAATGGTCGGAGAAGTTTTGGAAGTTATGAAAGACCTTGCAGACGGCGGTATGACAATGGTTGTTGTAACACATGAAATGGGTTTTGCAAGAGAAGTGGCATCAAGAGTTTTGTTTATGGACGGTGGATATGTTGTTGAAGAAGGAACGCCGGAGGAAATATTTACAAATCCTCAAAATGACAGAACTAAAGAGTTTTTAAGTAAAGTTTTATAATGTTATCCGACACATAAGTGTTGAATATAAATAAATATTTGGGTTTAGGAGGAAATGATAATGAGAAAGGTATTAACAAAGATTGCAGCTATTTCAGCAGTTGCTGTATTGGCAGCAGGAGCACTTGCAGGTTGCGGCGAAAGCAATACTGTAATTATGGGTACAAACGCAGCATTCCCACCGTTTGAGTACACAACATCACAAGGTCTTGTAGGTGAATTTGACGGTATTGACGTGGCTATTGCAAGTAAAATAGCAGAGAATATGGGTAAGGAACTTCAGATTGAGGACATGGAGTTTGATGGACTTATCGCATCTGTTTCAACAGGTAAGGTTGATATGGTTGTAGCCGGTATGACTGCAACAGATGAAAGAAAGCAAAGTGTTGATTTCTCAGAACCATATTATGTTGCATCACAGATTATGGTTGTTGCACCTGACAACACAGATATAACAAAAGCAGAGGATTTAAAGAACGACAAAAATGTCGGTGTTGTACTTGGATATACAGGCGATACAATCGTAACAGAGGATTTACAGCTTGACGAAAGCAAGATTACAAGAGCTAACAGAGGTATTGATATTGTTCAGGATGTAAAGAACGGTAAGCTTGACGCAGTTGTTATCGACTCTGCAACAGGTAAGGCACTTGCTGAAAAGAACGGACTAAAGGTTGTTGAGGATGCAGAAGCTTTTGAAACAGAAGAATATGCTATTGCTGTAAAGAAGGGCAATACAGAACTTCTTGATAAGATAAATGAAACACTTGCTCAAATGAAAGCAAATGGTGAAATTGAACAGCTTGCATTAGAATATGACGAAAAATTAGCAGAGAACGCTCAGTAATTTGATTATAAAAAGGCGGCTTATAGCCGCCTTTTTTGATAAGGAGAAAAATTATGCGTATAGATAAATATATATCAAACTGTGGGTATGCCAGCCGTAAAGACGTAAAAAAACTAATTAAAAACGGTGTTGTAACAATTAATGGTACTGTTTGTAAAAAGGCTGAGCAACAAGTCGATGAAAACAGTGAAGTTTGTGTTGAGGGAAATAAGCTTGTTTATAGTGAATTTGTATATCTTATGCTTAATAAGCCTCAAGGGTATATCAGTGCAGTTTATGATAAAAAATATCCTGTTGTTACAGACCTTGTAGATGAAGAATATGTTCATTTTGAAGTGTTTCCGGTGGGGAGATTAGATATAGATACGGAGGGCTTACTAATACTTTCAAATGACGGTCAGTTTGCCCACGAAATGACATCGCCTAAAAAGAATATATATAAGCGTTATTTTGCACGCCTTGATAAACCTATGGAGGAAAAAGATATTGAAATTTTCGCCGGAGGTATGGAATTTAAAGAGTTTACAGCTAAACCTGCAAAACTTGAAATTACAGATAATCCGGAGGAAGTGTATATTGAAATTGCCGAAGGAAAGTTCCATCAAGTAAAAAGAATGTGTGAGCGTGTCGGTAAGCGTGTTGTGTATTTAAAAAGGGTAGCCATAGGAGGACTAACCCTTGATGAAACATTAAAAATAGGACAAATTAAGGAACTGACAAAGGAAGATTTAGAAAAAATTTAACATTATTATTTTTTAAATAGAGTACGGTATGCAGCAGGGGTACTTCCGGTGTATTCCTTAAAATCTTTGGCAAACAGACTTTTGTTATTAAACTTGAAAATGAATAGCCGACAATCTTCTTAAGGCATAAATCCTTAACTATTGCGAGATAAAGCCATCCTTCGTCGGTTGGAATGTATGTAATATCGCCAACCCATTTTTGACAAGGTTTGTCAGCGTTAAAATTTCTTTGTAAAAGATTTAG
>CALXQE010000049.1 GCA_944390495.1 uncultured Clostridia bacterium | reverse complement strand
CTTTGACATCCGGAAAAGATTTGGCCTCTGAATAATATTGAGAAGCTGGAAAGCGTGTGTTATACTGGCAGCATGGGAAGTCAGAGTACACAGACAGGCGGCCTGCCCTCCAGATGAAAGAAAGGAGGGCAAGCCAACGTATATTACATATCAGGTTCAGATTGGAATTTACCATGACTGCCCCGATTGTTATCTATGGCGCAGATTACAAAAACATTTGCTCCATTGGACAATGTTTCATTTTTATTTACGGCATTCCGCAATCTTCAATGTCCAAAACCAGTTTCCACACCTTGTGAAGCTCAACGGGAATCTTTACCTTTCAGCAAAAGTTGTCATTTTCGTATAAAACAAATTAGTCATATTTCTTGATATGCACAATTACAATCGCCGCCTGATTTGGCTCTCCGGTAATACTTGCAATGCAAGCACCTGCCTTAGCCATTCTAAGGATAAGAATAGGACTATTTCACTTCATAACAGGAGACTATATATTATAACTCTTTTACAACTAATTGCTGAAATGGAACCAGTATTTCTTTTGTACCTTTTCCTATAAAACTTATCAGTGTACTATAACCTGTTCCTTCAAATGTTTTGAATGTATCAGATGAACAGTTTAAAACAATTCCATGGCCAAATTTTTTATGAAAAAGGCGATCACCTACTTTAAATTCATTCTCTTTTACATTTTCTGGACTTATGCACTTCTTATTTTCGACAGGGGTACTATCTAAACAATATGATTCCAATGACCATTTTAAATATTGCATTATCTTTAATTCATCCATAGCATCAAAAAGTGCATTGTGAATTTCTTTATAATCTGTTTTTCCACTTATCATTTGGATAATAGCTTCTACACCATAGCCCCGCTTTAATCGACCATTTTTATAGCATTCCATATTATCAGGAATAAATTTATTGTACTTTTTGTTTGCTGCAATGGTCATAATATCATACCATGAAAAATCTTCTAATTCTGACAGATTACTTTTATCAAAACTCATGTTATATGCATAGATTGAATCCACACCGTATTTTCTTAAACATTCCCTTAAATCAAAAATAGCTTCTTCCCTAGTACACTCCGTTGTAATTTCATTACTTGGAAGCGATGCAAACATGCTATACATGCCTCCTTCCTGATACTCTGGAAGAATGACATAATACTTAAAAGTTTCTGGTTGATAGGTCGTTTTGTCTGCAATAACAATACCAATAGTCATAACTTTATTATCCCATGTTGTCTCAACATCAAGAACTGCAAAACAATTTGTATTAATATTCTTATTATCTTTTTTTTCCCAGAACACAGCATCTTTGTAGTTAAATGAAAAAGCATTTTTTGCATCCTGCAAATAGTCTTGAACAGCTGAGTTTTTAGGGTACTTTTTCGCTACAGAAAACAATTCTAATAACGTTTTTTTAGCTGCCTGCTTATTTTTTTCTTGAAGTTCAATTACAATAAAAAGGATACTTGCATAGGCTGATACAATTTGTGTATTATCCGGATAAGAATTATATAGCAATTTTACTTCTTTTAAAGCAGTTTTATAATAAGATTCCCGCACATATAGAATTTCACATAAGGCTTCTGCATACAAAGTCGCTGTTTCAACTAACGGATTTTCCTTGTATATATTCTGTATTTCCTTTAATAAAATTACTCCTTCCTTTTCTTCAACCTGTCCAATCAATGAAATATCTATTCTTACGAGTATTTGCTTATAATTCCTATTATCAGAGAACCGTTCACAATAACTTAGCACAATGTTCCGGATTCGTCTGCATTCTTCTTTGTCAACATAAGTGGAATATTCCCCTAATACCTCTACATACTCCGAGATTAACTCTTGTAAATCTGGTTTTTCGGAAATCTGTTGTGACAGCCTTCTTACATACAAAGAAAGTCTTTCATATTCTAATACCCTTTTATAACTATCTTTACTTTTAATGAAATGTTCTTTAATTTCTGTATCATCAGGGAAATGTGAATATATCTTTTCAATACATGAAACCACTTCATTACATTGTTCAGAATTCAATTCATCCGCACGCATCATTAATAAAAATGTATAATTTTCAGCAATCCATCTATTATTTGGAAATTGATGATGGATCTTGTCTATCATCTCACAGGCATCTTTTCCTTTTTTCCCTTTTTCAATTCCAGTTAATGAAGTAAAACAAGTCACATATTCCTCAGCTATCGTTTCATTTTCAGGAAAGGCATAATAAATCCTTTCAAGCTCTCGAAACAATTTTGTCTTCCGATGATCTCCTTTATCTAGATATTCTTCTGCAATATCGTTAACATATTCTTCTAGTTTTTTCCTAACTCTTGGGATATTTCCCATTTGATTTTTTAATTGTTCTAGATTATCCATATACAACGTTCTCCTTAATATATTTGTAGTTTATCTTAATTTTAATGCTGTTTTCTAGTTCTTCTACAAATTGTTTATAATCTATGATAATGAGCTACTAAAAAATGCTACTTATAATTCTTATTGTATTTAAAAGGGAACGCATCATGAAAACGATGTGCTCCCTTTTTATATATCTGCTGTCCCTTTGATTTTACACCATTTACTACACCATTTTGCTACCAAATTACACCATTTTAAGCCAGATTATGATAAGTCATAGTTTCGTGACAAACCGTTGTAATACCTGTAAAATCAGGAGAATTCTGACTTTTCAGGTCCTAAATCTCCTCCCTCACCTGAAAGATATAAAACTTCAGATAATAGGACTCGTCCGCCGCCCAGAGAATGGGGTGGTCGCAGCACTGGGTGCCGAAATAGACCTGGCGGAGACGTTTGTGGGCGCCGTGGGCCGCTTCCCGGATGGTTTTGGCGAAAAGCT
>CALXQE010000048.1 GCA_944390495.1 uncultured Clostridia bacterium | reverse complement strand
TTGCTTTGGAGAATTATACACCGACGTATGAATCATGGGACAGCTATTGGGACGCATGGGCACAGCCGTATTTAACTCGTGCATTGGAACTTGGTATAGTAACAGAAAGCGATAAGATGTTTACTTATAGCGGTATTCCTTGCACAAGAGGAAATATGGCGAAGATTATAACTCGTGCGGTTGAGTACCTAAAGGAAGAACCTGTCCAGGATACATCAGTAGCACAGGGAAAGATTAAGGAATTTGCAAGTATTGAAGAAGAATATAAGCCGTATATTCTTCAGGCTTATGCAAAGGGAATATTAAACGGTTATGAGGACGGAACATTCCGTTATGACGGCTTTTTGACAAGAGCAGAAGCTTCAGCAGTTATAATGCGAATGATTGATCCTGAAGAGCGTATTAAAGAAGAAGAAAAGCTGTATGACTATTTCGGCAGAAAAGTAAAGTGGGATGAACCGCTTAGAACAGATGTCCCTGAAGAATATCAGGTAAGTATTGCGGATCACGAAGTTATTGATCAGGCTAATTATGATGAAGCTGTTGCTTTAGGAGGCAGTATCACAACAAGAGCATTAAATCGTTCAAAATCAATGATGTTTGAGGATTTAGTATTGCAATCTTTGACTTATGAAGGTGATACTATAAAATTGACAGTTCCCGACTATTTACCTGAAAGCCAACACTGGGCGATTTCTATCGGTTATTGGGATAACGATGTAAATTATGATTTTACAACTTTGAAATCACATTATATTGAAGAACCGGGAGAATATGAGTTTAATGACATAAAGGTTTTGGAAAATATAACAATAAGAACATATCCAATAGAAAGTGATCAATTTACTTCAAGTATCTGGATTTCTAATGGAGTCGATTTAACGTTGGAAAGAAAAGAAAAACCAACAGTATCATTTAATAACATATATAATTATGAATTTGAGTGGATACAAGGTCAAGGGTATAAAGATTATATTAAGAATTATACTGGGGATTTTGAATTTGAATTGAATTGGTAAATAAACTTGACAATAAAGCACTTGTGGGGGTAATCATAATATGAATTTGGGGGATATGAATATAAGTGAATTTGCCGAATCTGAAATTTTTAAGATGTGGGCTTCAGAATTACATAAAATTATTTTTGAAAAAAATCATTTAATGGATTTTCTCACAACAATTATAACTATTTTAGTAATTATTGCTATTGTATTGTATCAGATGAAGAAAAAATTAAAATATCAACGCAAAGCGTTATTAAACGAGAGTTACAAAGAAAGTAAAACATTTAATCAAAATACTCGAAAAGATTTATTAGATAAAATGTATTTACAAAAACAGAATGAAAATACTGAGAAAAAAGAAAACATAGGGGAGAAGTTTGTTCGAGAATCTATAAAAGATATAATTAAAGACAAAGAAGGATGTCATCTATTTAATAATGTTTGTTTTTATAATGCACATAAACATTACGAAACGGAGATAGATCATGTTTTGGTTATAAATAATAAAGTGTATGCTATAGAAACTAAATATTGGGTAGGCGATACATACTTGCTGCATTTAGAAAACAGCACTGATGATAATAAAAAAAATAATGCAGAAGATACAAAAAACAAGTTTCTTTATTGTGATTATATTGTTCTTAATGATAAAGGTGGAGGCAAAGTAAATACATACCCATCGGCATATTCTAATGCGATTACACAGACGGTTATTCATGCTGCTAATTTAAAGCATTATTTGAGTGAAGATGTGGATTTTGTTCAAGGCATATTAGTTTTTGTGGATAATGATATATGTAAAGTTAAATTCAAAAAATCTTCTATAGGTAATGCTGGGGTATTGGTAATGTCTTTAACAGAGCTAAAAGAATATATTAGAAATAAGGATGTGATACAATTATCTTGTAATGAAAGAATAATACAAAAGCTGAATGTTTTACAAGTGTTAGAATAAGTAAAAAATGCGGTAAATATGCCGCATTTTTTGTTTGTAATTATTTTAAATGTTGTGTTCATATTTAATAAGGAGGTGAAGATATGAGTTTGGGGGAATTTATCATAAATAGAAAAAGGTAAGACTCAAACGGTTATGCTCTAATACGAACTATTAAAATCAATAGCCGACCTTGGCAGAGGTGGCTATTGTGCTTTTATGGCAAAAAAGGGAAAAAAACAGAAAAAGTATAATGCAGAATTTATACTTTGTGTTATAATGGATATGGTTGTATTGTGAAAGTTCAGGTTTGAGCAATAAGAAAATATTCTGTGAAATAGTAATGTTGATATACAAGAGTGTGGCATTTGTTACACTCTTTTTGCTTGTGAAAATTTTAAATATATAGTATAATGAAAGCAGGATGAATCATGAAACAAATAAAACGTAATTTATCTAAAATGATTGAACTATCAAAATATGATAAAATATATGATAAACGTAAAGAGTTGATGGATATTCTTCGTGAAGGTGAGAGGAAAGGGAAAGAACAGGGTAATCAAAATTGTGCCATAAATGCGTTAAAAGAATTTCATAATCGACTTAAAAGTGCAAAAAATCAGAAACAATATATAGCTGCAAACGGAAGTCATTTGTCATACTTGTTTTTGATTGTAAAGGTTAAAGAAGCATTTATGAAATCAGATTATATATGGGCATGTCACGAATTGTGTAATATAATACATAGTGAGGATATTTTCCAAAACAGAATCAAAAATAATGTGTTAGCTCTGATTGATGAATATATAGAAGTGGGGTAAATATGTTTTTTAAATATAAAACTAATAAAGATATACGCAATGTTGAAAACGAAAAAAGAACTCAATATCAAAAAGCAATACGGACAGCTAAAATGTATATAGAATTTGATCAACACAGTATAGAGGAAAAGAAAATTCTATTAAATTATATGATGGATGTGATAAAAAGGGATATTCAGAGTGAATATATTGCAGATTTATTTTATCATGACGAGTCAGAAACAATAGAATATGAGTTTGTTCCTTTTATGTATTATGATAAAGACGGTACAAAACATAATATTGAAATCTCGAAAACTCAAGAAATATCATTAAAGGATAATTATGTGATTACGTTTCCTTGGGATAGGTGGAGAATGTACGATAATATAATTAACATAGTAAAAAACGGATTTAAAAATGATACAAATAATCACAAAGTGTATTACTATGAGGAATTGGATATGTGTCAAGTAATAAATGGAAATCATTCGATTGCAACAGGAATATATACTCAAAATGGGACAGTTTTAGCAAAAGTAATAAGTATGAAACATTTATTTGAAAATTTAAAAACAGACGGTGCATATTTTTACAGTATTCATGATAACAGGAAGATTGAAAAAGTAAAAGATTTTCGGATAGCTGTTCTGTTTAAAATTTCAAAAATGAAGTATGAACTTGAAAAGGAGCCGTAAGGCTCTTTTTTATTACAGAAAAGGTGAAGATGAAAATGTAATATAAATATCACATAAATTGGCATATAGAGCAACTTATGTTCTATTTTTGTATATAGACTGAGTAGGAGAGTGATATAATGGAATATATTGTTATTGGTATATGCTTTATTCTATCTATACTATGGATTTTGATTGTAGCTTTTTGGGGATTTGAACTGTGGAATATAGTAGAGTTTCTTTGTGATAAGATACAAAAAAGAGTGGATTTTGATATAACAGATATTTTGTATATTTGCTTGTCTGAAATTATAGAAATTATTATACAGATAGGAATGGTAATATTCATTAAAAAAAATATTTGTGATATATTGATAAATTGGAGTGCAACGATATTTATAATTACAGGTATTATTTGTGCAATAGAGCTTTTTATAATTTTTCTTGTTTGTACTGATAGGTTGTAATTAAGGTGTTGACAGGATAATTGGAATTTTATATAATAGCCAATGGTGATGAAATTATGAAAAGTGAAATTGTACCATTTATATTAGTTTTAATAATATATTTTACATTATTAAAAAAGAAATCTGATGTAAATGAATATTTCTATTATACATATGGACATAAGATATTCATGAAAATGTTTATCAGAAAAACAAGTAAAAATTATTCTTATTATCGAAACAAACGTAAGTTGTTAGAAGGCTGGGATAAGTTGCCTAAGAATAAAGTTTTTAAATGTGATACACATGATATTATGAAAAATTATATTGAAAGACAGGAACAAAAAGGCAATCTTACAATAATACGATGTGATATTTGTATGAGGAGGTTAAATTTAACAAGACTAGAAAAAAAGTTAGGTAAGAAAAATAATTTTAGTGGTAAAGTGACCAAATACAAAATTATATTTAAAACTTGAATTAGAGCCGTAAGGCTCTTTTTTATTACAGAAAAGGAGTGAGATTTAGTGAAAAGTGAAAAATTAAAAAGCGGGATAGTATTTGTAATATTAGTAGTTCTATCAACAATATATTCTGTTTTTATAACAAATGTTATGGTGCAAGCCAGTGAGCTTGACGGATACACAATAGTTGATTGGACACAGAATAGAGATATGGAAACAACAGAAAGTAATTCTGTAACAGTAGGAGGTAATGTCAATTTTTGGCGGTATGTAAATGATAATAACCCGGCAGGAAATGATGCAATATGGAAAAGTGAGTTTGGCGATGAGCTTTCAGACCAAGATGTTACAGATATATGGAACGGAATATTTGGAGATAAATATATCACAGCTTCCGTAAGTATAGATAGTATTCCTGATGAGAGAATACGCAATTATATCTATGAACACGTTGATGAGTATGTACCTGATTTAAAATTGAAATTTGATGTTGATTTAGACGTACCTGGAGATACAAGCAAAGATAAGGCAGAAAGTTTATTTAAAGGTGATGTCGGGTACAGAGTTGTACGGGACGGAGATACTTGTATAATAGAGATAAAGTTCAATCCCAAGTTTCAGCTAACTAAAAATTCTGATACTAATGACTTGGAATTATTATTACCAAATATGCCGAATAAAAAATTGCCGAGAGCAAAGTATCCGTACAGTTCAGTCATTTTTTCAATGTGGGGAAAAACAGCAGGATCTGATGAACATCATGGAGCATTAGAAGTTATTGAGGGTGACGATCCGAGATACATATACGGGCAAAGTTTTGGATATGGTGATATATTGGAAAAGGGAAAAATACCTGAAAATATGATATATCCTAATTTTACGGCAGGACAGATAAATGAAGAAGGTGTTTGGACTGGTACTATTCAGTCAGATACCCTTGATTCTAACAGAATACGAATAGGTCAGCAATATAAATCAGCAGGGGATTTATGGTATTATTCTTACGGCGGTGCAGTAGGATATAGTTTTAAATTCCCTATTAAGGTAACAATGTCTGTTCCTCAGGACGAGAAAAAAATTACTAAGCGAGTGATTGACACTATAACTGGCGAAATGATACTTGAAAATACATACAATATGAACGAAGTATCAAGTAAAAGCTTTATATTAGCCAACAACAAAGGACAGGCAATTATAGAAGATGATTCGATTGATAAAGAATATATATATACATCTTGTGAGGTGGTAAACGGTGATACAGGAGAGATTTTAGAACAAAGTAACAGTTCCATGATAACGATAGAAGTAAGTGACAGTGTTCCATATAAAATCCTTAATATATATGTGCAGTCAAGCGACACGCAGTCACCGCCGACCCCCACACCTACCATACCCACAAATCCTACAATAACACCTTCGCCGAATCCCACACCCATTCCGGGAACCGTACCGATAGATCCGCCTATGTGTGACAGTCATACGGACACAATAACATGGGAAGAACAGGAATCGCATACGGCTTATGATGATGAAGGTGATGCCTATACCTGTTATCATACATATGAGTATGAAGCAGAATTGACGGTTGAAGAAGTTGATGTTTCACCTGAAGCACTGAAAAGTGGTTATGGAGTAGATGTAAATATTAAAACAAGTGTATCATACAGGCAAACAGGAAAATCAAAATCAAGAAGTTTTTGCAATCAAAGATTATCAAATAACAGAACACCTACAAATGAGCCTGTTGCTCCTGTTGCTGCTTGTGCAAGGTTAGGTTGGGAAACAAAAACCTTTGGAGGAACTTTTATACAGGGAAGTACAGTATCACTTGAAAGGGTATCGTGGAGTGGAGAAGAATCAGAGTTTTCAGCACCATATAATGACGTAGTTGGAGAAAATAAATTATATACAGATATTTATCTAAGCGGTACCAACGAAGAGCCTCGAAGTCATAAAATATCTTTTGATATTTACGGCGGTGGTGTAGATGATGTTGAATGGTGTACCTCTGTGGATAAATATATAACCATAAACGGAGATATGTACGAGGATGATGGAACGACATCTACATAATAATTTGTAGCATAAAAAAGCAGCGAAAGCTGCTTTTTTATTGCAGAAAGGAGGAAACAATGGCAATTAGTGCAGCAGCAGCTGCTAAAATAGCAGCTGCGGCTAAACAATATACAAGCATGACATCAGAAAAGAACGGTGGTAGTGGCCCGATTATAACATTGTTAATAATAGTGGTTCTATGTCTGCTGCTTATAGTTTTTCCTATATATGTTATTTTAAATCCTATTGAGGCATTGTCAATAGCAGCAGGTGACAGTGAAATAACAGAACAGTATTTGGGTTACATAGCAGGAAAATATGAAACTGGAAACAGTGATCCGGCAGCAATAAGTTCTGGTGCTGGAGATTATGGAGGAGTATCCTATGGAATACCGCAGTTTCCATCAAATGGCGGAATGGCAAAAAGATTCACTAATTGGCTGACAATACAAGATGAGGAGTTAGGAAGTTTGTTTGATGGATTATCGCCAAATACAACAGAATTTAATAATGCTTGGAAAAAAGCTGCTGAAATGGATAAAGGAAAATTTGCATCATATCAAATAGCATATTCACATCAAGTGGATGTAGTTCCTTTGGTTAATAAATGTTTAAAAGATTTAGGTATAGACTTT
>CALXQE010000047.1 GCA_944390495.1 uncultured Clostridia bacterium | reverse complement strand
CGCTCTTAGCTGAGCATCAATTGATTCACTTCTTTGCAAATCAGATGAATACCTGGCATATACCGCTGCTCTTAAACAGGGTACATTCAATATGGCTTTTATCTTTTGTAAGTAATCATCAATCATTTTATTCCTCCATAAACAAGAGGCAACAAAACGTACTATTACTATATTTTGATTACAATATTATTATACCATTTATTCAAATATTTGTCAATGAAAAAGCCTTAAAATATAGTAAATACCTACGTTTTTTGCCCTACATAATTGCTAATTTTTTTCTGTTTTTTCCTCTTTTTCAACATCGCAAATTAGATTGATAATAAAAGAAATCATCGTATTAATGTAATCAAAATCAACTTCACCATCCTTATATATTATTTCTATATCACGTTCTTTTTTCATACTCATCACCCGCCATAATATGTTATAGGTTAAAATCATAGACACTTTATAGAATAAAACAGTAAGATAATAAAATTGCAAAGAATTTATATCATAAAAGATTTTTTAGTTCAATTGCTCATCTATTTTTAATAATAAATTATTGTCAAGTAAAAAAACAAAAAATAAAAAGGTCACCAAGTGACCTCATATTAACTAAAAATATAATATTAACAACAACTCAAAGATTAAATACATAGTGATAAGAAATGTATAAATTTTCATTTTCGATTCTCGACATAATAATGTTATTATTTATATATCTATATAATCAAAAAACTTTTTACGTTATCATTTCTCTTTAAACGGATAAATTCTTTTAATATGCAATCCGATACCATTTAAACCAGGGAAAACACTTGCTTCATTTATTCCCAATAAGTCTAATTTTTTTAATATAATACTCTTACAAGAAGATTCAACAGTAATTGGATATAACACTTCTTGATTCCCTATAACTTTATTTAATGCCCCCCGTTTAGTACCCCACATCATAAAATGAGACGATTGGGAAACAATTCTTGCATCAATATCATTTGGTGTAAAAATAATAGGATTTTCAAATTGTATTTTATTGTTAATTAAAGAATTAAACGTTTCTCTTGGCGTTATATTTTCCAATTTACAATATAAACTATAATATAAGTAATCATCTAAAATCCATACCATACCATCACAATTTTCATAGCTGTTATTGGGATCATAACAAGCAAAGAATAATGCAACCAAAGCGTTTGTTGTCCAATCTAACAAACGTGTCTGTATTCCATAATGTTGACCATATATAGCAGTAGTACAGCAATCCCACTTTTCAGCTGATTCAATATACCTTGTCGCTCGTTTTTTAAACTCATTTAAAATTTGTTTTTCATACTCGTGCAGATCTCCTTGGCTACCATCTTTATATATAATAGGTCTATACAATTGT
This sequence comes from uncultured Clostridia bacterium, assembly GCA_944390495.1. GTDB lineage: Bacteria > Bacillota > Clostridia > UBA1381 > UBA1381 > Hominilimicola. Next base: position 26,812 of record CALXQE010000047.1, on the reverse strand, counting down.
GGCAACAACTCAAATTCACTATTTACATGACCTCGAAAATAAAAATTACTCATAGCACCTTTTGTCTTTAAATCTTCAACTATTTCAATAAATTGAGAAATACTATTGATTTTCTTTTCTTCCAACCTTATTCACCTCATATCAGCTTTGACTTAATCTGTTTGTTTATCAAATAACAACATAAATGCAAAATATCTGCTATTCTTTAATTCCACTTTTAACACAAATTATTTTTACAAAATTATAAACCACATATTTTATAAATTCTATTATATAAAAAAATATTATAAAGGTCAACACTTACTATGAGATTGTAGTATATCATTTCCAAACTTACATTATAAATATTTATAAAACAGCAGCACAATTAAAGCAAAAGAAATTCTTTTGCTCTGCTTACTTTATGTAAAAAATTACCATTCTCTATATATCTTTCTTTTCTATAAATATATTTAAATTAAGTATAGTTCTGGGGGTGTGTATTTTGCATAGGGGGGGTGCGTATTTTGCATAGGGGTAATTTTTAGCAAATAATCTCTATTTAATCTTTTTTCTATCGCATAGATTGCAGTCCTCTGTAATACAGTATGTCTATTTTTTATTGTCTTACTGTCTAACCTTCTGCGAATAACATTTCTGAACTTCTTTCCATCGCACAACTTATACAATAATATATAATTGCCGTTATTATAAAGTTGCGTTTGTGAAGCTGTTTCTAATAACCCAGCCTTTCTTAATTCCTTCACTGCTCTTACAACGTATGATAAACTCATTTGACACAAATCTGAAATCGTATGTTGAGATACTCTGCAATAGTTTTCCTCATCTTTGAACATACATAGTGCCATATACACACACAATGCTGGTGATGATAATCCCTTAGAAAAAATGTCAGAAGGAACAGGAAAGCATCTTGATTCATTTCGTTTAATACTAAATAAATTACTTGTTTGTGATCCGTTCTCTCTCCATTTGTTAGATTTTTTCACAAAATTGTTTTGCAATAATTTCACTATATATTTGTTATATGTAGAAACAGAAAAATGCCCGCATTTTGCAATAGTTTTTCTACTTGGAAAACATTCTCCATGAGCGTTAGCATATTTACTTAAAATAGCAAATAATACTTTTCCGTACATACCTACTTCTGCATTTTTGAAAATATCTTTTGACATCAAAAAGTATCTCATTTCATTTTATCCTCTCTTTTTTTCATACAAATAAAAGGGAGCCGCTTATTGCAGCTCCCTCGTCTTAAACAATTCAAATTCATATTGTTTTTCATTATCTTTTTCAAGTCTACACTGTATATCTTCTATTGAAGTATTAACATTCTCTACTGAAAAGCTTATATCAGTTTCTTCAACAATTCCCTTTGACAATTCTGCCAATGCACAAACATTTTCATTAAGCAAATATTCTGTTGTTGCTTTAGGGAGAACTACACCGCTTTCGCAGTCAAAAACATTTCTTATTTGCTCAACCGCATAAATTTCATTTGCCCTTTTTAAAATTTCATCTACTGGCATTTTCTCAAGGTTTTCTATGAACATTTTATACTCCGCTTGTATTTTGTGATTTAGCATTTCTCTGTGACAAGAATTTTTGATTTCATATAAATAAGCTGATGCCGTCTGAGCTTCATTCAAAGATTTAAAATCCTTAGAATATAACCATGATACTCTGTTATCATGATTTTCAAATCCTTGTTTCAGAACTATTGTATAAGTATTATCCGACAAATTCCTTAATATTAAATAGTTATGTTCAGTTTTTTCAAGGCTATAAATCTTATCATTTGTATTTATAAATGTTTTTTTAAAAAACTCGAACTCATTTTTTATATTATTTATAATTTCACTTAATGTCATTCCTTTAAACTTTGCTAAGCGCCCTTGACAAAACGAACTATATGCTGCTCCATATTTATTGTTCTCATCCACAAATAAAAACGTATTTTCATTTACTGCCACAATATTAATTCTATTTCCCAGCCATGGCATATCAACAACATCTTGCCCTTCAATAAGTGGATACTTCTTATTTATGTAGTCTGATATATCCTCTAATGAATCACAAGCTATTGATGAGTTTTTTTCATTCAAGTGAAAAGGTTTATCACTTTTTAAGTTGATATAAAGTTTATACTCACTATTTGCAGATATAACTTTAATATCTTCATTTTTTGTATCTTTCAATATATTGTTTAATTTAGGATACCTTTTTAAAATTTCATCAAGAGTTTTCATAATCTATTCACCCACTATTCATTGACCGATTTCCATACAATATCCTGTTCATCCTTTACTGTATTTTTAGTGCTTTCTACTCCTTCGCCACCGCCGGAAATTCTTCGCTTCTTATAATCTCCTACCTTGAAATGTACGATGATACGCTTACTGCCGAATTGTGCCAAAGAATATCCTTGTTCTGCTCCAAGCAGGAAATCTCTTTCTGCTTCTTTCAAATCATAAAGATGTGCAAGTTCCATAAGGTTTTGTCCTTCACAACCAAAGAACAACTTGTAACAGGACGTACCAAGTAATTCCTGTCCATATTGCTTAATTGCAGGAGCAAGAAAGTCAACAACGGAATGTGATATAGTCATTATAGAAACATTATACTTTCGTCCACGTTTTGCGATATTTCTCATGTGAATTAAAGCAGTAGGTACTCGTTGGTCAATCATCATATACGCTTCATCAGCAACAATAATACAGCGTTCCTCTCTATTTTTTGATGCCTGCTCCCATACCCATGTAAGAACATTAAAATACTGTATTTTTTTCAACTTTTCATTACCTTCTGCAAATCCTGATGTATCTAATGCCACAACCTTATTTTCTGTATGTATTGTTGTTTTTCCGTTCCAAATATAGCTATCTCCGCCAATAGCTATATCCTTTAAAAGTCCTCTAAGCTGAATAAAATCATCGTACTCTACTGTACTTATTTTCTGACCTCTTTCTTCTCTCATCTCAAGTTCCTGTATTTTAAAGTTTATCATGTCATACACATCACTTATAACAGGATAATCATCGTTTGAACGATCACTTATGTCTGTATCGAAGTCAATACCGTATTTTCTGTATGCAGCAATAATCATATCTTTTAAAAGAGCTTTTTGGCTTGCAGTAACATCTTCTAAATATAAATCAAAGAATGTTTCAACCACTTTTAAATGTGAAGCTAAATTAGCAACATCTTCATCATCGGGTTTTTGTTCATTCTGTGATGAAGAAGCAACCGAGCGGATCTGTAACGGATTAATCATAGATCCCTTAGCATTTGCACCCACTCTAAGCACTTCCCCTTCCATTTCTTCTTGAACCATTTTAACATACTCTTTTTCAGGATCGACAATAAAAATCCTTGTGCCTCTCATATACTCAGCTAACAATATAGATTTTATAGCAAAAGATTTACCCTTACCCGGCATACCCATAACTGTGAAATTTGAATTTGTTCTATCTCCAATTCTCTTCCACATATCAAGTATAATCATATTACCGTTTGTATCTTCTGCAAAATAACAACCCGTATCATCAGAAAATGCAGAAGAAGCAGTAGGCATTCCAAACTCCATAGCTGACTGAGTAATTATTTTTTCTGATGATCTTAATACGTCAGGATGAGGTACGTATGTTGGGAAAGCAGACATAAATCCTTCTTTCTGTAAATTTGATAATATTTTCACTCTTAAATTAAGTGCAGATATTTTACTTTCAACTCTTGAGCAAGTTTTATGAAATTCTTCTTGAGTTGTTCCGAAAGCTAACAAGACACAAGAAAAACGTCCTACCGACTCTCCTGTACGGTCAAGACGTTTTATTGTTTCTTCTGCATTTTCAATACCTGTTTCAATTCTCTGCTTTTCTATGTAGTTCTTAGTTGATTCAGCCGTTCCTCGCATAACGTTCAAAGTCCTTGCAAGTGCTTGCATCAAATCGGCATTCGACGTCGGTGTATAAAGCATTGATACAATCGTATTTGGTATTCCTGTTATATCTGCTGCCCATCCAAATTTAGGATGCGGAGTGTATTGAGTGATAGCATACGCTCTTACTATTTTATCTCCAAACTTGAACGAATTTTGAAAAAATTCTACTGATATAGGTGCTACAGTATCACGAATCGCTTTCATTCGTGGATCAATTATTTCTTGCTTACGAGATGTTTTCTTAGAATCAATGTTGCTTTTTTCTGAATTTGTTTTTACAGTATTTTGTTTTACCTTTTTTGGAGATGATGTATTTTTATTCTGCTTAAACTTTTTATTGCCGCTTTTATTAGTAAGTAGTATGACTAAAATTCCAACTACAACTATTGCAAAAAATATAATGAGTTTTTTCATTTCCATGACCACATCTCCTCCCCATATCCATCAGAAAATCTCATAACAGGTGCTTTTACTGCTTCAATATTACCATCAAAATCACGCATAGTCATAGCAGTTACGGGATCTGTATATAATGCCAATAAATATATAATTTCCTTTGAATTTAGTATTTGTGCATTAATACCGGCTTTTTTATATTTAGATTCCATTTCATTAGCTCTTACTTTTACCCGTTCTACATTTTTGTCCCAAACAATAATATAGAACTGAGGTGTTAGTGCAGAATTTTCTGTTGATATTTTATCTAAAAAAGCTACTTCCTCGTTTATCAGCATCTTTCTTTTTTCAGATGCGTTATTTTTCAGAGCAAGTAAAGAATTTGTTATATTTGATATATCTACTGCACCTTGAATTTTGATTAGCTTATACGGCTGTGTTTCGCTGTTAAGTTCAGCTATAATTTTTGTAGCCTGTATTGTTTGTTCTTTTTCTGATAACAATTCCCTTGGAATAGGATCTAAGCCGATAATCATAAAAGCTTCATTTGAGTTGTTAATAATTACATTATCATTTATATCTTTCAAGTTAAGCAAATCTTGTGTTGTATTTCCTTCTTCTTCATTTTTAGGAAATAATATTTTCTTTATATTTTCTAACAATATAATCTTCCTCACTTTCTATATTATTATCATATTTGTATTTTCTGTTGCTACACGAAAACCTTAAGATGTACTTTATATAATCCACCATACATTGATTTGTCACATCTCTTACAAATACCACAACGCTTATTACTATACTTACCATGAGTTCAAATATAAGTTGGGTGGTACTCTTTGCAAACAGAAATACCACTCCCCATATTAAACATAGACATAAAAAAAATATGAAAGATTTATATAATTCATTTATGCCATATCCTGTAAATATCATTCTGTTAGTTTGTATATTTACAGGAATATATATTTTATTATTTATTTCCATGTTTGCCTCCTTATATATAACTACCAGTGCTATAATAATCAAATACCATATCTTTTATTATCCATGCCAATTCACTAAAAATTAAAAATACAACTGCATTTGATATTTTTTGCTTGTATTCGCTGGTACCGCCATCATCATTATTTATTATCATTTTAACTAAGCAAAATACAACTCGTGCTACAACTCCGAGTCTAATTACTGTTTGTAAAATGGAAACTATTTGTTTCAGTTCATCCATATAATCTTCCTCACTTTTTCATTAACCCACGAATCATTTGAGCAGCATAATATACTTGTCCAATTCCTCCACCGCCACCGCCTGGAGTATAAATCATTTCTCTAAGTATATTTGGTGATTTTATAGCTAAAATCGTAAATACAATTGACCATATTGGATGATTACCCATTATAAGAGTGATTGACATTTTAGCTAAAACAACCTGCACCGTAACTGATAAGACTGTTTGAAATAATTTGCTTACATATCCCGAAAAAATCCCGCCATTAGCATCAATATTACCTACACATGCTAATGGGAAACCAACTCTCAATATAAACAATTCTCCTGCTCTCATTAAAAACTTAACATACAGTACAAGCAACAAAACAGCAGCTATTAAAAATATAATTGTATTCATCAACCCCAATGAGTCAACAACATTAACAAATACGTCTTCAATATCTACACCAACGGTTCCTAAATTTAAGGTTTCTAACAATCCATTAGTAAACTCCTCAACAATACTACATAACAAATCATATAGAATCGGAAAAGATAACGCAATTACAATAGCTTTCAAAAAATTAGTTACAAGCATAATAGGATCTGCTGCTGGATCATCTGTCCAAGCTACGTATGTATCAAATCCTTTTTTTAAGAATTTTATTATTATTAATACAACAGCAAACTGCATTACAAAGCCCATAATAACATTCCAATTAAACTGTATACCATTCTCAAATCCCATACTTTCTTCTATGTAAAATGTATTATGAACTAATGTTTCTATCGTTGTGTTTAAAGCATTATTAATAACACCTTCCTGCGCATCAAAAAACTGGTCAGAAAAATCTTTTAATAAATCCTTTAGAAAAACAAGTAAAATATTTCCCAAAGCACTTACCTCCTATCACTGATAATATCCTACTACTGCATTAATAACTGCTGATGCAACAACTACACCGACACCGCTTACCAATGACACTATTGCTCTTGTCTGCCACTTCTTATGATCCATTTCATCAGCCATGTTTCTTCTTATAAGGCAATAAATAACCATCAAAATTGTAATTACTGTACCCAATCCCATCAGCCAATTTGTAACATCTTCAATTAATCTTTGTGTACCTGTCACCAACGGTGTCCCTTGCAAATCAGCCAATGCCGTTGTTGCCGTAAAAAAAACAGCAACTAATGTTGCTGTAATGACTTGATATACTTTCTTTAATTTTCTAAAAATTCTCTTCATTTTCATTTCTCCCTAATTTTTAAATATTTTTTCGCCTACCGATGAATTTATTCTATCAAATATTGAATCAGTTTTAACTGTTGGTTTGACATATTTGTCCCATACAGTCCAAACATCTACTGTCGCATTCACCTTTGCAGGTATTCTTTTATCATATCTAATTTGTCGTACTTTACGATTATGTTCTTCATCTCCCAGTCCAAACATTGAGTTGAAAGGAGTTTTTGACAAATCATAAGCATTAAGTATTACAGGACGTTCAGACATAACTAAAACTTGCGGACGTTTAATCAAAGCAAGTTCTTCAGGTTTTAATAATCTTCTGCTTATTAAATTACTGCTTGACGATATATTCCCTGCTCTCATATCAAACAATGCTGTCCCATTATAACTATTTGAGTAAGAACCTGACATGACTGTATACTCACCAATGGATTTACTTATATATTCTCTTGTATCGTAGTCTGAAGAAAGATAAATCCAATATTGACAGTTACCCATTATTGTTCTTGCTCCCTCTTTGCCATACCGTATTTTTTTACCATCTCCCTCTATTTGTGCTGTTGACTGCACAAACAAATTAAACCTTATTCCTCGTCCACCACCTACTGTTAGTTTAGCTGTAAAATCAGGTATCACAGCAAAGTTTCCAAATTCATCAAGCATAAAATTAACTCGATTTTTCAGCCTACCACCACGAAGATCTGCAATTTCAGTAAGCTTATTATAAATCTGATCAACCATCAAAGATGCTACCGAATAATAAGTTGTATTGCTGTCAGGTAAAATAATAAATAATGCTGTTGGCTTTTCTCCTAAATCTGAAATTTTAAAACTATTTTTTCTTGTTATGTTATACACATTAATATCTGAAAATAATCTTAATGTTGCCAATGCTGATATATTAAAACTACCTTGCGTTCTTGATGGAGCAACTTTAGTTGATGAAATAAGTGCTAAAGCAGGATGATTAGGATTTCTCTTTTTTATATCATCAATATATTTCTTTAAAGGTGGATTATCTGACATTTCGCACATATTATTTATAAAATAATATACGTTAGTTAAGTTTTGATACTTAGGCTCATCTTTATTGTCATATACAACTGCAAGTATGCACGCTGCTAAAATAGCCTTCTCACCTTCAGACCAAATCTTTTCATTTGACATATCACTTCCGACTAATGCTTCTGTAATTTCCATCGCCTTTCTTTGTGCTCTTGGAATATCATTATTATTTACAGAATCAATCACTTCTTGTAAGAAATTATAATTGTCACTTCGTTCAGGATTTTTAAAATCAAGAACAAACACGTTATAGTCTAACCGCTCCAAGTATGGATATGTATATTGATGCAGTTCCCCTTTTGGATCTGCAACAACCATACTCTCTTTGCATAAACCTAAAATACCAATAGTCGGTAACACAATACATCTTGACTTTCCTGATCTTGTAGCTCCAATTATCAATGTATGTGTATCTGCACCATTTACATAAAATTTATCTTTATCACTTCCAAACAGTATCCCCCCTTTATTGATAAAATCAAAGTTTAATTTGTAATATTCATCTATCGCAACGCTTCCCATACTTTCACTCTCATTTCTCCTATTTTTTTATTTCTGATATTATCTTTCAAGTAAAGTTCATATTAGCCGTTATTATCCATATCAGTGCTGTAACACATACCCCCAACAGAAAACTGCACAAGATCATTTTTCTTTTTATAAATTTATACTTCTTCAACTTAAATGCCACCTCCAAACGCTATCATAAAAAATAGGTATAACAACGATATATACGGCACCAGCGGAATTTCTTTTTTACTTACTATTGATATTTCATTTACACTTGTGTTGCTAAAAACAGTTTTCTTACGCCTGATGATATTATGTTTTAAAATTATTACAACACTTGAAAACAATAAAATATATCCCAAGAAACTATTTGTCAGAAAAACAAGAAAAAATATATCAAAATCACCTGCACCTATATGTCTGTGATTTAATACCGAAGAACAGTAACACGCTATTGCAAAAATTAAAATTTGCACATTTCTCATTATGATATACTGAATATCTACATTATCAAATATAAATCTTAAATTCATTGTCGCTATAAGTAGTGCACAAACAACATATATAGGTATCGTATTTGTCTGCAAATTCTTTATATCATTGAAACTTTCAATAATCAGAATTGCAAACGTATACAGAATCATAAACTTATCAAATATATTATCAAGTATACTTAAACAAAGTACAGTAACTATTAGAAATATAGTTGTAACTAATATATTAACCTTTGTTTGATTTTCATTTGCACAAAAAAAGCTAATGATTAGTATCATTAGCAATATCATTATGATTATAGAACTCATTATTTTCATTCTCCTTTGTTTCGCAGAGATCATCATACCCATGAACTATTAAATTTTTAATCAACTCATGGTGTTTGTTTACTGTTATTACATTAAACACTTCATTTATCTCTTTTTTACTGTAAAATCTTGCTGAGCCGTATTGATTTTCTCCTGCTGGTTTTGGTATGTAAATATCATCTGTAATTCTTATAAGCTCTGATTTATATGCCGTCACTCTTGATATTTGTGCAGCTATCAATCCTAAAATAATGAATGATTCTATCCCTAAAAAAATTATAGATGCACCCTTATTATTAATGATGATTTTTATTGAATTCTGTAAAGACTCAAATATAATCCAATTAGGCGTTTTAGATAAAATCTTATGAAGTATTACTGATAGATATATATTACAAAATGTCAAAAGAATAAAGAATAATACCGTCGTTATGTACTTTGTTTTTTTATTGTTAGATTTCATGTATAAGCCTCCATGCTCTGCTCAACACCGCAGTAACTTCTGTTAATGTTGCATTATATCGTCCTCCAAAACTACCATCAGGATAACCTGACATTATTCCATTCGCATAACAATTAAGTATGTATGGTTTACATTTTGGGCAGGTAGTCTCCCAGTCAGTTATATTGTACGATATATTTAGTGTTTCCGACATTTCTAAACCTAACATTCTTGATATAATGATTGCAACTCTTTGTCGTGTAATTAATTTATTGTTATCTGTCACTTCTTCGTCAAGTATATACCCTTTTTCTTTTGCATAATCATTAGCCTCTTCTATGTTCATGTTTGATGTATTTTTATATAATACGTTTACTGCTAAATATATAAATTCTGCCTGTGTTATCGTACTTTCAGGTGTTAATATATCACTTTCATCATTCAACAAGTCCTTAACATTCAATATATCTTCTATATATTCCTTATACCATACATCGTCTACATTGAGATTTTCTGCAAAAATTACACTTTCGCTACTTATAGAAATTATTAATGACAGCAAAACAGATATAAATTTTTTCATATTATTTTCCCTTCTTTCTGTTAATAAAGAATATAAGTAAAACAATTAGAAACAAAATAATTGTTGCAGGTACTAAAACAGTATTAGCAGCCATTCCTTCGTTTCCTGTCTTTACTGGCTTGTTTTCCGTTTCTTTAGGTGCAGTTTTATCTTTTTCTGTATTTGTCGTTTCAACCGCTTCACTGTTTATAAGTTCTGATACTATATTTTTTATTCCTGATTTTTCATCTATTTCCTCATCTGTGTTTTCTACATTTGATATAGGATCTTGACTATTCTCCGTTTTGTATTCACTATTTGTATTTGGATAATACGCAAAAACGACATCTTGTCCATTTTCTCCAAGAGTAACAAGTTGAAAAATTAAAGATGAACTGTAACCTTCAATTTCAGGAGCTTTAACCACAAACGAAGATCCTCTCAAAGCATTATGTGTATCAGAATAAATAATATTTCCATTTTCATCTTTACAAACAATATTATAAGTTGCGTTCGTAGCTATATATCCCGGCGATTTATAAATTGTAGAATTAATTTTATCAGACGGTATGCTATAATCATATTCATTTTCACTCGATTTTTGAACTTTAGCTTCAAAAGTCCATACAGAACTGATGCTACTGTTTTGCATAGAATTATTAGCAGATGGTAACATTCCGACTTGTATATGAAGTGTTATTTTTTCTTTACCGCTTATTGTTAGTGACGGAACATCATTTTGAAGAAAATTACCGTATATACCGTCGAATATAACTATATCTCCTGCTTTTATATTTAAAGAAAGGTTATTGCTCAATTCTGCATTATCTGGATTGATAGAAATTACAGAAAACTCCATTTCTTTGTTTGAGGTGTTATACACTTCGATATTGGTCTGCCACGTTTCTCCGGGAACAATATTTTCCCTTCTGAATAGATATTCATTATCGGTATTAAGTGTTAGATTACTTTTTAGATCTCCCACAATGGTAACCGTATCTATTTCATCTGCAAGCACAGATATTGATACAAACACTATATATGCAGAAATAATAAGAGATAAGATTTTATTAAATCTATTTATCACAATTTCACCGCCTTTCTGTTTTGCTTGCACAAATACAATATAAATTATATTTGTGCAAGCAATACTGTTTATTCTTCTTTTGCAGGAACGACTGATTGACTGCCTGTACTAAAATCAATACTGCCTGATTGTAATTCAGTCCAATCATCATTATATGCACTTGTATATTCATGCTGTTTTGCTTCAACAAGAACATCTATTTTAACAGTTACATCCTGGAAAGTATTTGATGATGTGTTACGAAATAGTACAACAAAATCCCTTGATAAAGTATCTTCTGCACTATCTGAAAGTTCATTATCTGTATTATCAAGAGTTGTTTGTTCAAGCTGATATATTATGTAGTTATTTCCTGTCCCCTCAAATCCGTCTGTTACTCTTTTGCCTATCGGTGATGCGTCTGCTTTTGGCTCATATCCTTTGCCTTCTACCAATTCAACATCAGACCTTTTATATATTTCAAATTCGCTTGGAGATTCGGAAAGACTTACAGGTGTCATTCCATCTGTTTTGTATACTGACAATGCGATTTTTTCACGTTCATCTGCTGTAATTTCACCTATGTTATTAACAGTATACGTTAGTGGCATAATACTTCCGGGAATAATAACATCAGTAGTATCAAGCTGAAGATCCGCCAATTCAATCTGAAGATTAGCTGTTGTTGCCTCTGATTTTTCTTCTACTCTGTCTGTAAAATAAGCAATACTCCCAACGGTAAGAATTGCCACTGACGCCACACATAGAAGTGCTGCTATAATTTTTCTTGTTCTGTTATTCATATAAAAATCCTCCTAAAATCATATTTTTATTAATTTAAAGTTATATCACCCTGTGTTACATTTCCAAAAGTCTTATAGTCTTTAATTTCCTCTAAGATTATTTCTTTTGTAACTTCTTGTTTTTCTATAATCTCAGGTGCTACGGTCGGACTTGTTGTAGGTATTGCAGCAGGCATTGGTGTAGATTTCATTGTCGATGGCATAACTGTTGGAACGGCTGTCGGCTGTATTGTATTTTTAGGTGTATTGCTTGGTGTAGTAATCGGTGTTGGACTTTCAGTCACAATCGGTCTGGTAGTCGGTATAATTGTGGGTTCAGTTGTTGACAATTCAGATTTAATTTCTAATGAATACATTGTAACTGCTTCATCTAATGATTCAAATGTGTATCTCATTGTGGTGGCATATTCTTCAACAGTAGAACCACTATATCCTCTTATTACTCCATCACCTCTCCATATTGGTGTGTCACCAAAAACATTAGAACCAAACTCTACATTCTTAGAATAAATATTTACTTCTGTTAAATCATCAATCATATAGAATGCACTGTCTGCTATACTTAACAATGTACTTGGAAGTGTTATTTTTTGTAAATTAGGAGTTTGTCTAAATGCCATTGTTCCTATTTTTGTAGTTCCATCTAAAACTATTACTTCTTTTGCTCTCATTCCAATGGATGAACCGTTATAAGCTAATGCATAATCAAATATAGATCTGCATGAACTCGGTATAACAAGCATACTTTGTGTACGCCCCAAAGATGTTACTCCTGAAATTGTCTTCCCACTCCATTTAAAGAAATCTGCATTAGTTGTTACTTGCACTGTTGATTTTTCAGAAGCATAATAATTATTTGTTTCTGCATATCGACAATATAACGTATAACTTGTTTCTGTTTCAAGCTCCTGAATAAAATTACTTGATTGCCATATTGTACCATCTTTACTATATTCAACGCCTTGTTTTTCCGTCAGCATTACAACTGTATCTCCAGTATATTCTGCAATTATTCCGCTTGGTGGTGATATTGTTCCTTTTTTGATTGTGAAACTTTTTGACGTAGTACCTGTGAAATTACCTTTACCTGTTATTGTTACTGTGGCAGTACCTGCGTTTATGTTATTTGCATAACTTAATGTATAGTCAGTATCTTTTACAAGCGTTTTACTGCTATATGTTATCGTTGGATTTGGTGTAATTGCACTTCCTGTATATGTATAGCTTGATATACTACCGATAGATACTGTCGTAATACTTCTTTTGTTGATTGTAAAACTCTTTGAAGTAGTACCTGTGAAGTTTCCTTTGCCTGTAATTGTAACAGTTGCTGTACCTGCGTTTATGTTGCCCACATAACTTAATGTGTAATCTGTATCTTTAACAAGCGTTTTACTACTGTACATTACTGTCGGATTTGGTGTAATTGCACTTCCCGTATATGTGTAACTTGATATACTACCGACCGATGCAGATGTAATACTTCTCTTGTTTATTGTAAAACTCTTTGAAGTAGTACCTGTGAAGTTTCCTTTGCCTGTAATTGTAACAGTTGCTGTACCTGCGTTTATGTTATTTGCATAACTTAATGTATAATCCGTATCTTTAACAAGTGTTTTTCCATTGTATGTTATCGTTAGATTTGGTGTAATTGCACTTCCTGTATATGTATAAGAACTAATGCTACTCACACCGGCTGACGAGATATTCCTTGCAGTTATAAGGAAAGTCCGTGTTGCAGAACCCTCAAAGTTACCTTTGCCCGTAATCGTAACGGTCGCAGTACCCACATTTATATTGTCGCTATAACTCAAGGTATAATCAGTATCCTTTATAAGAGTTTTTTCATTATATGTTATTGTTGGATTTGGTGTAATTGCACTTCCTGTATATGTACTGCTTGATATACTGTCAACTGATGCTAATGTAATATCTCTCTTATTAATCGTAAAGTTCTTTGAAATGATACCTGTAAAATTACCTTTACCCGTTATAGTTACAGTTGCCTCTCCCGCATTTGTGTTGTCCTCATAACTTACCGTATAATCAACATCTTTTTCAAGAATTTTTCCGTTATACGTTATTGTAGGTAATGGTGTAATTGCATTTCCCGTATATATCTCATCTGAAATTTCTTCTATTGTCACATTCGATATATCACATTTATCAATTTTTACTTTTGCATATATACACCCACCTTCTTCACCATCTGATAAAATAGGAATTTCATATAATTTACCTGAGTAATCATGTGCTTCTTTTGGTGTACCGAAAATTTTACCATTACGAATTTCAAATCCTTCATCTTTAAATATGGTATCACTATTTTCTACTGCAAAATTATCCACTCTAACAGGTAGATTGTATAAGTTTAATATTGGATTTGACTCTGTTGTTACAGTTCCGTACACACTTGATATATCAACCACCATATATTGTTTTCCGTTTTCTATATAGTTAAAATTTTCAACATCTTTGTACTCATTGATATTATCATATAACTTCAAAACATCATTTCCTAAATCTTCTGTAAATCCATAACCCCCTGCTTCATTTTTTGTTTTGGCAACAGCTCCGATTTTAAAGTTGATAATATTTCCGTATCCTGATAAATGTTCATCATTAAGCATTACTTTAACGGTTAATGTGACTGTTGATTTTTTCGGAACTGATATTTCAGGTAAATCTACCGATGAAATATTGTCAGATATTTCGGACGTGTATGCTAAGTTGCTGTCATTATGATGAATATCATTATAAATTTCTGTATCTGTCATTTCGCCCTGATATAAATTTACTGCTTCTATATCATCGTAATATATTCCTTCTTCATTTTTCATAGAAAAATTTGATTCCATATTGATCTGATTTACAATATCAACGTTACTGTTATTTTTTGCTGTAAATACGATCGTTGCTGTTGATGTTGCTTTATCAATACTCGACTGCATTAAAGAAATATTTATCTCATTATCGAGTTTTGCTGACTTTAATGTAATAGTTTCATTCTTTCTATCAGTCAAATATGCAGAAGAAATAGTAAGAGTAAATCCCATTACGGATATAACGAGAATCATGAAAATCAGTAATATATTTCGTTTTTTCATTATCTACACTCCTTTCTTTTAGGATATATAATTTTAATTCCAACATATATCAATATAATAAAAATGACAATGCTGAATATTAAAATCCTACCGGAAATGCCACTTTGCCACAAATTTACCCACCATGCAGTAAAATTAAAAGTACAGCACACCTTAGATTCGATATTACTTATCGTAATTGGATAAGAGTCTACTACTGTGTTGTTATCACCTTTTGTATATATTTTTCCGTCGTCTTCGATTTTATATATCCTGTGAGTTGTTCTGACGAACGAACCATCATCAGTCCTAACCGTAAAAGATACAATATCGTTTTCTTTGACATCATCTATTGTTTGTACTTCTTTTGTTAAAGCCATACCATGTGTTTTTATGGTAGGTTCCATACTTCCACTGGTTACATAGATTAGTCTATACCCCAAAACAAAACTTGGTTCTCCAGTCTTTTTTGTTTCTATGATAGATTTACACGAAAAAAGAAACAGCAGTACCATACATATTAGCAATATCCAACTTAGAATATTGCTTACTCTACCTTTACTTTCCCTCATCTTCTCCTCTTTCCTTTACTGAAAAAACAACTAATCTGTTATCTTCTCCTAATTTTCTGTTACACGTTGATAAAGTAATCAGTTCATCACCATATTTAACGTCAACATCGTAATTGTATAAACTATGTTTTTTTATATACAAAAGCCATTCTTCAAAAGTCTGACTATCAAAATTTCTTTGCATATAATCAAACTCAGATAAATTATTTATATCAAAATTCATAACGGCAAAAATTTTATATGCCTGTTTATCTCCATTGTCAACATACTGTATGATTCGATGTTCACTATACCATTCTGAGTTCTCATAAGATATTAAAGAAGAAAACATTTCGTCACTTCCTGCACCCATGTTATGACCATATATTACTTTGTTTAAATCTTCTTGATTTGATTGATAATCAAGAAATATAGCACCGTATATATTTTCGTTCCCGTTTACATCATGTGTTAAATAATACTCATTATCTGTCCCTTGACATACAGGATAATCAATATTTGTACCCGGTATAGTTATCCACGAACAAATATCAGAATTTACATTCTCCTGAAAATTTTCTTTTTCTTTTTTCTGTTCATACGGCTTCTCTGTATATACTGCTTGATTTTCTTCATAGGATACTTGATCCTTAACTGAAATATCAAATTGTAAAATAATTAGAATCGCAGTTACTATACCAATACACACCGTTATTACTTTAACTGATTTTATTACTTCACCCTCTTTCATTTTAGATATAAAAAAAGGAGCTTTACAGCTCCATATCTTCATCTATATTCATATTTTTAAACCGTTCGTACTCAAGACACTTTTCTTCAAGCAAATCAAAGTCACAAGCATATTGCTTCATTTCAGGATATAAGTTTTCTTTCACTTTCCTATATGTTCTTTCTGCCTGTTTATATATCTTATCTGATATACTTTGAATATACCTCAATTGCTTATTTAAAAATATTCGTCTTGTATTTGACGGTTCATTTTTGATTATTCTAACAGAAATACAACTGTCAGGTACAGGTATCATATAATTAAATCTTAATGAACCTTTAATTGGATTATCAGGATTATCTTCAAATTTAATCAAAATATTATCCAGTTGTTTCTTTTTATAAGATGTAACCGGGACATAATAATTAAAATTATTTATTTGAAGAACTATACCGCATAAAAATTTCTGTTCCCTGTTTCCATACTCCATATTTGGCACACAAGTAAATCCTCTACTGTCAAATTCGGCATTTTGAAGATATTTAATATAGTCTTTATCAACATCAAAAAAATTTAATTTCATAACTATTTCCTTTCACAAAAATAGGCAGAGATTTTATATCTCTGCCTATCATCACAGTTTCGCTCTTACGGTGGCGACGCACCTAACTCAATAGTTTCGCTCTTATGGTGGCGACGCACCCAACATCATACAGATGTATTCTGTATGATTATTATATACTATTTTTGCCCAAAAGTCAATGATTATGCAACTAAATATTATATCTCCATATCTTCATTCATATTATCATTATACTCACATTCTTGCATATGTTCCCGGTTAAAACATTCAGCAATACTTTCATCAGATAAGGAACGTTCTAATAAATTCCGCATAGCTTTATCTTTTGAGCTATAATAGTGACCGTTAATATACTCATTACCTTTCTGTTCCCACGTTACATAAGACTGGGGTGCAGTCGGACTGTATCCCATTACAAAGGTGCTGCCATTAACAGAAATTGTATCTGTGATGTAGTACCCGTTATTAACATCTTTTCCGTATAAATTATCATACAATGAAGCTTCAATCATGGTACTGTTTTCCTGCAATGTAATTTCAGGTCTATCTCTGATTTTGTTCAACGTCTTTATTATATTGTCTGCTATATATTTTACATTTTCATGCTTATATACACCATAATATAAATGCTTACAGTCAAGCATATTTCTGATTTTCATGTCCAGTTCTTTGCTTTCCTCAAGATTTTGAACTCGTCCCTCCTGCTGAAATCCTTTTCCTCGTGAAATAAACAGATTAAAATTATAATATTTATTATATTCATCATCTATCCGTTTTGTAAATTCCTGACTGTTATTTTCACCGTAAACATGACTCATCAGAATAGGAGAATCTGTAACAATAACCTCTACTTGACCTCTTAAACGCATCAAACGCTTTGCTTGCTCGGAAAATATATGTTCCTGATTTTTAAGTAGATCAAACTTCTTTTCCCAAACTAATTCTTTAGGATACTCAGGGACATACTCACAATTTATTCCTTTTTTCTTGAGTTCGGCAGCAACTTCCCATGCACAGGTGGTTTTTCCTGCTCCGGGACCTGCAAAACAATTTACAACTAAAGTATTCATCTTATTTCCTTTCTTTTTCTGAATAAATACTATTCATCATATCTTGTGTTCTTAGATTTTTGACGAAACGGTATATCAAAAGTATATCCATCTGGCATAAAATTTTCTATCATGCTCGGTGCCATGCGTATTCTGCCGCTTACCGTATATTCAGCTGGACTTTCTTGTAATATTTCATCATCAATTATTATTTGATACATGAATTTACCATTACTATCAAATTTTTCATTGTAAGAATTAAGTCCCATTTCATCATGTAAATACTCTTTAAACTCATCTTTTGCAACGTCACAGTCCATTACAGAAGTATGCTGTATGCGGTCAAGATCAAGCATTGCTATATCTACGGATATATTCAACGCTCGTGAGATTTCAGTCGTAACACTTTCTTGCAAAGAAAAAATTCTATAATATTCAATAGAAAGTGTTGCCACAATAGCAAAAACAAATACAAACACAATAAATCCTATCCCCGAAAAAGCTTTCTTCTTCATATCATACCTCACTTCCAAAACACTTGTGATATACCTGTAAATGTTTTCTTTATAGGTATGTTAATTTCCACAGGATCTGAAAAAGTCGGTTCAAAAAGCTTAATCGTAGCCATATCCTCTATTGTCAAAGAAAATTCATCTTTTATTTGAATCTTATTAGTACCGGGAATATATGTAGCATGCCATGTGATTGAATCAATTTCAAGTCCTAAATCATCTTCCAATTCATTTTGAAGGTCTGTTATTGATGAATCTATGCGACCGTTTGTTTCAACTGCTCTTACAAGAGTTCTTGCAATATAATCTACATTTTGCTTCTGTATGAATGGACGCCATATAGCTATAAAAGATAACAGCAGTACCATAATTATAACAAATTCAAATATAATTTCTATCATGGCAGCACCCTTTTTTACTTTTCTCTTTTTCAAGCTGTATCATCCTTCCGTAAATTACACTTCAAATACATCTTTTATCTTGTCTATAATATCACTGAACAAATCCGGCATTGCAGTTTTCATAATTGCCATTAACGCAGCACCCACTATTACTACGATCAAAATTATAACAAGTAATTCTGTTGACTGTGATGCTGCTTTTTTCTCTTTACATAGTAATCTATTTGTTTTTAGCAGTCTGTTCATGCCCATAGCCATTTTAATATCTGTTCCTTTTACTTTTCTTAAAAATTTCTTTTTCATCTTACAATCTCCTTTTAATTTTATTTATAAAAAAAGCATTTTTCGATGATACTCATCTGAAAAATGCAGTGTTCTGAATTAGATCCATACCTAATACAAAGAAATACATTATTAATAACATTGCTCCCGTTGCCATAGTTGCACGTTTTACTTTACCAGGGCGTTCTTGCATTATCCTTCTTTTGTTTTCTCTTGATAAAGCCTTCATTTCTCCTTCCATCAGTTGCAATGCAACACCCATATCATCACCCTTAATACTTCCAAGTATAACATTTACAAAATTAGTAACTTGAGAAATATTAACACGTTCCGCAAAATTTAAAAGTGCATTTTCTTCATTTCCTGTTTTTAAATCCATGATAAGCATTTCAAGATCATACTTAAACTTATCTCCTGCAATCTTATTATACTTTTCTACTATATCCACGAATTGAACATTATCACCTCTGGAGTGATTATACATACGCACAAATCTCGGTAATTCTTGTTTTATTGCATTATTTATATCTTTTAATTTTGTATTTACCGTATCTATATTTTTAAAATACATCACCACTGCAAGTAATAAAGTGGCAATCATCATAACATTTAATCCTAATGGGATAAGGAACAATGATGAAACAGCAATCCATAGACTAACAGTTATTGCATTTGCATAATACATTTCAGGAGTTTCCATAATGCCAACTCTGTCAAGATTTCTTTGCATCCGTTCTCGACTTACACTGCTGAATTTTATCACTTTTGAAATTATTGTTGCGACAGGTATTACGAAAAATTCTTTTAATTCCTGTAATATTGATTTCTTTTCTGTCAATCTGTTTATTGCTTTAATTGTATTCTTTGATGGCAGAATAACAAAAATAGTAACAATTTCATATATTCCAAAACCCAGTAATAATGCTAATAAAAATATTATATACATTGTGTTTTCTCCTATATATCGCTTAACGGCTTGTTTACTTTAACCACATACAAAAATGATACAAAGACAACCAATACAGTCATTATAACTATCACTTTTCCAGGTAAAGTTTGAGTTAAATACATAAACCAGTCTGCATTTAATATCTTCATAAAAGGAATATTAGCTAATATAATACCTGCTACCAACGCAAACTCTTTATATATCTGAAACATCATTGTATTTGTTTCTTCCTGCATATTTTTAACATCTGACATTTCTTCAATAATTGTCGGAAGAATGTATTTAACATTTCTGTCGCTTTGACACAAAATTAAACTGTCACACCATTCATGGAAAAAGTGATTATTTATTCTTTCCCTCATATATTTTATGTTTTTTACAATGTCGCTGTCTATAAACATATTAGATGCCACAAATTCTCTGAAAACTATATTCAAAGGATCATCTATACGATGTAAATTATCACGAACAGAAATATTTATATCATCATTTTTTAAATATGAAGTCGTTACCGTATTCAACGCATATTGCAGCTGATCGTTTAGAATCATCGAATACTTGTATTTTCTCATTCTTATTATAATAGCAGGTATATATCCTGTTATTGCACCCAAAACTAATGACAGTACAATATTATTTAACAAAAATCCAATAATCACTCCAACTATTCCGCTTAAAATAATAACTATTTCAAACTGTTCCCATGTTAACTTTGTATTTGACAATTTCAAATCATCTTCAACAGATGCCTTAAATTTTTCAATTCTTGAAACTTTTTTCCCTGTTAGAGCCTCTTTTCTCGAATTTTCATTCTTTATATATATATTTCGTTTTACCTTGATATTAGTCGGAGAATTGATATTCAAAACATAGTCAACAACAAACTTTAAACCAATAAATAAAAATATGACGGTTAAAATTCTATATACCCACATATTAACTATCACTCCCATCATTTGAATATGCTTTAGCTACTGTCCAATCACTTCTTGCATATTTCTTTATTATTTTTTCAGGAACATCATTTTCATAAAGTTTTAATGCAAGCTTGTCTGATATATTCCCTACTTTACGATGCTCTCCTTCAATGTGTACTTTACCATACTTATCAATAAATTCTTTGCTTTTTTGGAATCTGTATAATGTCGTATATTTTACTTTTCCGTTATTATAGTCAATCCCTTCAACTATGGACATTATTTTTCTTGTACCATCACTTAATTGCTTTTTAAACACCATTATTGGAAATGCGTTTAAAATTTGTGTCATAAGCATTTTTTCAGTTAAGTTTGCATTTTTTTCTAAGCATAACATAAAAATACGTTCATAAGCTTCTTCGGCAGAATTAGCATGAACAGAAGTAACGATTGTATGTCCTGTAAGTCCTGCATTGACTGCCGTCCAAGCTTCTTTTCCACGCATTTCTGCTGGTACTATTATATCAGGATGCTGTCTTAAAGCTTCCTTTAATAATAACTCTGCATCTACGTTTCTCTTTGCATCTTCATGAGGACGTGTTACAGTATGCACTACTCTATTAACAACCTTTCCATTTTCATCTTTAGCAATCAAGTCAAGTTCTCGGCTGTCCTCAATACTGTATATACGTTTGTTATATGGGATATTTCTTAACAGCACCCCCATATCCGTTGTTTTACCGCTTCCTGTTCCTCCTGAATACCCAACAGAAACACCATTGTTTACACACATACCAAGAAAATCAAGTTCTTCAGCAATAGCTGTATTTGATAGAAGTAAATTTTCTCTCGTTACAGCTACAACCTTCTGCCTTCTTATAGATGCTGCAACTCCGATTTCTTTATCGACGATTGGATACATAATCGCACTGCAACGAGTACCTTTGAAAATATAACTATCCTGTACCGGCTGCGACTCATCTAAACGTATTCCTCCGAAAGAACACATTTTTTGTACGATGTCCACTGCTTGTTGAGCTGATGAAAAGGTTTCATCTATTTTAATCAGTCCACCCTTTTCATTAGGATATAACACTTCAATATCATTCCACGCATTGATGTTAATTTCCTCAACATCTTTGTCATAGATATACTGGGTAAGGACACCGAATCCTGCCATATCCTCAAAAATCTTATCTACCAAATCATTAAAATCGTTTATATCTGTACACATAAAATTATTGGAATTTATGTATTTCTTTATCAGTTCCTTTAAAACAATTTGTCCTGAACTATCAGAAATTACTTCTGCCAATTCAGCAGCGTGATTTGTAGAAATCTCTTTTCTTATAAACTCCAAAATTTCAACATACGGTTTTTTAACAATTTTTCTTTCTGCCTTATTACTTTCTTCGTTACTTTCTTTCTTTTGCTGTTTACCCATTTCATAAAGGTATTCGCTTACTCCAGACATTAACATCACCTACCTTATTCTTTTCTTGGTTTCTCTGCTGTAAAAAATACTTCTCTCACAATTACTTCAGTAGAATACTGTTTTTGCCCATCTTTATTTTCCCAACTGCTCTTATGTATTGATCCAATAACGATAATTTGACGACCTTTTTCAAAATACTTATCAATAAATTCTGCTGTTTTATTCCATGCAACACAATCTATATATTCAACAACTTCTTTATCGCCGATTTTTGAATTTATCGCAATAGAAAAATTTAAAACCTGCTTATCATCTGCTGTTTTCTTTATCTCCAAGTCATGTGTTATTCGTCCCATCAGCATAACTTTATTCATCTTCTAAATCCCCCCTTTCGTCAATATTTTCTTTGTTTAAATATTGCACATCACTCCTTTCAATGATTTTGACTAACTCCATAAATTCAGATTTAAAATTACTGCCTAATATTTTCATTCTATGATAATTCTCTATTGCAGGAATACCAGTATTTTCAGAAAGCTCAACTTGTTCATCATAAGATATTACAACATCGAACGATAGCTTTTTATTTAATGCTTTCGTAAAATCTTTAATCCCAATATAGTTTTTATCAGCATTAGCCACATTAATGACCTGTCCTCGCCAAATATGTTCAAAATAACGCTGATACGCATTTTCAAATCTTAAACCTTGTTGTGTAGGTTTTGTCAAGTGTATAATAATATCTGCATAGTTCTGTCCCCATGCAGACACATGATTTGATATATCAGTATCACAATCAATCAGTAAATAATCACACACGTTTTGAAGTGCTAAAATAATATTTTTACATTGCTGCTTATCAGGTAATATTTTACTTTCTGCCAATGTCAGAACATCTGCACTGTCAGGTAATGTCAGAAGAAAGATATTTGTATTTCTATATTGGACAAGATAGTCCTTAATCTGTATGTTTGTATTAAGTGATATATCCTCATATAGTTTTTTAATGCTTCTTTCTTCAGGAACAAGTTCATTAAAAAATGATTGTATTGATGGGTAATCAATCCTTGTTCCGTAAACAATTACAATTTTATTTTGTTCAGAAAATGTCGCTGCAAGACTTGCACATATCGTCGATTTTCCTGAACCTGCGTTTCCGCAAACTGCTATTATTTTTCCAGCCATTTTAACACCCTCCGAATTAATAAAGAAGTTTCTTTGCAGTTTCTCCTCGTCCTGCAAAAACAACCTGTATGTCATTATTCATTTCCATTTCTACAATACTTTGTATTTGTTCATCACTGTTTACCTTAATAGTTATTGCAGCAGGAACAATGTCTGATGTACTTTCAAGATCTGCTCCTGATACATTCTCGCTTTTACTATTGTCAATAGCAACAACTTCAAAATACCATTTACCGCTGTTAGGATTCATTTGCTTATTTTGTGTATCATATCCGTAAATTTGTACCACATCACCAATCAGTAAATTTCCGCTTACACTTTTTGATAGTGTTTTTGGTGTAATACTGATTGCCTTTTCACCCTCTTCTAAATCATACAGTTTATTTTCCATATTAATTGAACTTAACTTCTCATCAACTATAAAATCTTCTGTATACAGATTGACCTTTGCATACTTACCGACAATGTCTTTTTTATCTTTTAAAGCTGTATCAGGAACACTGTCACTGCTCACCGCTACTTCTTTTAGCATGTCCTCTGTAATTTTGGTGTTTGCCAAAATATTCTCCGAAACTTTTATAACTTCAACTGCTCCGTCAGGTTTCTTTTGTGACGGAACAATTATAAACGCTATTAAACCTGCCACCACAAAACATATTGCTGCAACTACAATTTTATTTTTTAATATCTTCATTAACTCCAACTCCTTCAATGTAATTTTTTACAATACTATTATAAACCGATAAATTTTCTTCAGGCTCAAAAACTTCAGGTGCGTAATTGGCAAAATATATCTTTATGTCTTGAAAAGCCTGTGCAAAATTGTTTTGTTCTTTTATAGGGAAAAAGTTTATTAATACATTCACCTTATCAAGTATCCCGCTTGTATATGCACCTATGTACTTGTCTATTTCCCAATCCTTTACTCCACAAATCAAAACAGGTATATCAGTGTTAAGAAAATCTTCCTTAAAACATTCATTTATACACCCAAAATCCATTATCAGAAAAGAATAGTCTTTTCCTGAATAAGATATATCTGTGTTTCTGTCAAATAAATCTATATTCACTATCTGTATGTAGCCTTGTTTTTGTACTGCAAGACTACTCTTTTCTAAAACATGGTATATATCATGGGTGTTGTTTTCTTTATAGCAACATTTGATGTCATTTTTTGATAATGCTACTGCCATTGAAATTGAATGATGTGTCACTCCTATATGGGGTTGCAGACCACACACACCTATTGTAATCAATTTATTAGGTTTCTGAATTTCTGTAATTTGATTTTCCTCAATTTCTTTTTCTTCTGCATCTGTTACCAGTTCATGTTTGCTGATTAATGTTTTTATATATTCAGGTGACACTGTTGGTAGATTATTATTTTTTTCCTCTGAAATATTTTCTTCTTTATGTTGATTAATTTCAGTATTATTTTCTATTTTAATACTTTCATTATTTGATATTGCTTCATCAGAAATTATTTCTTCATCTTCCAATGTTTCTCCCTTTATATTTTCTGTTTCTTCATATTGTTCTTTAATATCTGCTTTATAATCTTGCTCATGGTTCAGCTCATCATCCAAATATTTACATATTATATCTTCAAAATTGTTTTTCATGTTTTTTGTAATTACCAATCTTGCAATACCGCTGTTTTTCAAAGCTGAAATAACTTCATCATCGTCATTTTTATCAAGTGCTATGATTACAATTTCAGTGTTGCTTACATACTTTAAAACGTCTATTTTCATTATAATTTCTTCTGCACTGTTTAGCCCGAACAGATCTTCGTCAATGAAAATAGAATCAACATGATTTTTATTAGCCAGTTCTTTTGCAATGTCTGAAATATCTAAATAATTTGTTTGTATCTGACACGCAATACCTCTTTGATATGTAATATTGTTTAACATATTCGCCCTTCGAGGCTTACAATAGTAATGTAGAATTTGAACTAATGACATTCTTACTGCACTCCTTCTTCTGTTTCATTATAATAACCATCTGCTTTTACTGCCATTGGTGGAACCGTTGTTTCTGATAAATCATCATCTTTCTCAATTTCATCATTATTTTCTACATCTTCCTGTGATGACGGAGATGGTGACGGTGGTGTCATTGTTTCAATTTGCATTACAGTTTCTTCATTTGTTTTCGTTGAACTATTTTTATCTGTCGCTTTATTTTTACCGACACCGTAATACACTAATACAGCTATAAGCAGTACAATAAAAATTAATAGTTCTAAAAATTGTTTCTTTTTAATATCCATATAATTTTACCTCCTACCCAATTATAATTCTCTTTGCACCTAAATAATGAGATGTGTAGTAATTACTTGAAATATCAGTACATTTAACTACATCTCCCGTATGCGGTGCATGAATCATAATATTGTTTCCTGCATATATACCGACGTGTGATGCAGTACCACTACCGTCTGTATCAAAAAATACTAAATCACCTGGTTTTAAACTTTCTTTGCTTACGAGTTGACCGTCGTACATAAATTGTTCTTGTGATGTCCTGTGTACCTGTATACCTTTTTGTCCAAAGATATAATACACTAAACCACTGCAATCAAAACCTGATGGAGATGTTCCACCCCATACATAAGGGACACCTAAAAATCCCTGTGCCATACTTACAATACCGTTTGCATCTCCTATTACCATTTGACCATTAATATCTCCTGTATTTTGGATGAAATCTTCTCCATTGTAAATCCATGACATTAAGAATTGTTTTAATACACCGTATCCGGGATCTCGCTCTAAATCATAACCTGTACTATTAAGTCCTACTTCTGACTCTCCTATTATCCCTAACGGTGGCTGTCCTACAATTTCAAGCAAATCTTTCTCTTCATTTACAAAACGATTATTCCTCAAACTGTTTTGTACATCTGCTGATGAACTTTTAAAATAACTTCCTACACTGTTTCTTTTATACGCATATATTGTTTTTATAATAGTTTCATCATCCATATCTGCCGTTACACCGGATTTTTTTATCACTGATGTGTGAGGACCATACTGTTGTCCTGTCGAAATAATCAGTTCTTGTAAAGCTCTTGAGCG
>CALXQE010000046.1 GCA_944390495.1 uncultured Clostridia bacterium | reverse complement strand
CTACTTTCCTTGCTCTTGGCGGCAGCGGCAATACATCATACAGAGCAATGAAATTTGACGTTACAGGTCCATGCACAATCAAAATTGTTTCTAAATCTTCCGGTTCATCAACAAGGACTCTAAACATATCCGATGAAGAAAATGTAATCGGAACAATAAGTGCATCACCAACACTTACAGAAGGAACATATAACTACACCGGCAATGCATCCACTATTTATATCTATTCACAAAACAGCGGTATAAATGTATACAACCTAAGTGTTACATATTAACTAAAAATGCATAATTAGCAAATACTATGTGAGGCTGTTGCAGAAGCAATAGCCTCTTTTATTATTAGATTTTTTCTTTTATTTCAAATTCTTTATCAACTGAAATATTTTTCTGCATATGTCATTATTATAATTATTCCGGCTTCGTCGGCATTGTAGATTTTTGTTCTATAATTATTTAATCTTTCAAAAAATATTTGATATGTGAGCAAGAATATAAATATCTAATATTTCGGTATCAATGGCCTGATTTGGCTATATATAAGTTTATCGAATGTTCATAAATCACATTCAGCATATCTTCAAAAGTTTTAGATATATGTTCTTTTCTTGTATATACACTTTGCCAATATAAAACACTGACAATACTTCAGTCATACCCCCTATATAGTTGTCAATGACGTGTGACACTTTGATAAAAACTAATACTCAAACATGATTATATGCACTTAAATCTTGGCTCAAACATGCCGGTTTTCAGTCCAGCTTAACAGACAAGCAAAATCGTAATGACAAACGTCAGCGTAAACTTTAAACTGAAATTCGTTCTTTACGCAAGCAACTTTCCGAAAAAGACGAGGTTATTGATGTACTAAAAAATCCGTCGGCATATTTTTGAAACTATAGAGAAGATGAAGTTTTAACAAATTTCTCGTCTGTTACAAGCTTTATATTTGCTCTATCTCTATCCATTGATTATCCTCCGCCATTTTTACCCTTAGTCTTTTTTATAATTTCTAATGGATTATATTTCGCAACTCCAATTATTTCAAGTTATTCCCTTATATCTGTACGCTCTTTGGGGATACAGCGTTCCTCCCCAAAATCCATAAAATTATTCCATGTTGGAAGCTTATTATTTCTAAACGCAGTTTTTACAACATCTGATACATAAATTTCTGTTCTTATTGTATAAAAATTTAATCTCATTTCAACATTTTTATTGTTCTCACCACATCACATTATATGTTTTTGAGACTCTCTCCAATGTTCCTCATTCAAAAATATCATTACTTTTTCAATAATATCATCTATGCAACAAAATATAGGATATTCGCACCGAATTGTCAAATAATATAAAAAGCTTGTCCATTTAATAAGCTCTTTTCACACAAAAACGGCTACACCGTAATCTATATTTAAAGCGTTTCACATACCCGCCATGTCCTGCATCAAGTACAATTTTAAACCTGGAATTATTAAATGTTTGTTCACTTTTATTCATCATAATACAAAAACAAACACAAATCATGGTTATCACAAGTAAAATAGTCAGTGCAATATGTTTTTTTGTTATAATCATACTCAAAAACTCCTTTATCTATATTTATACTAATATTTATGATTACAATTATTTTCTTATACACACAAAAATAACTGCTACATTATAATGCAGCAGTTATATACAACTTATAATTTTATCTATTAAGAGATGCTATGAGTTCATCTGCAAGAACTTCCATCTCATCAATATTATTTTGTTTTACGCTTGATTTAATTGATACAACTCTTTCAAGAACTGTTACGTCCTTCATGGTTTCAAGAGCTTCACGCATTTTTCTTCCTGAAATTGCAGCCCAGGAACCATTTTCAATAAGCGCAACTGTTCTATTTCTAAATGTCTTAGCCTTTAGGTGTGAAAGATAATCTTCCATAACCGGGAATAAACCACCATCATAAGTTGAGCAAGCAAGAACAAGACCATCATATCTGAATGAATCCTCAATTGCTTCTGCCATATCATCTCTCGATAAATCAAATAATGAAACTTTCTCACCTTTTGATTCAAGTATTTCTGCCATTTTCTTTGCAGCAGTAGCAGTATTGCCGTGAATTGATGCATATACCACAGTTACACCTTTGTTTTCAGGCTCATACTTACTCCATGTATCGTACTTGCCTATATAATGTGAAAGATTTGCATCAAGTATAGGACCGTGTAAAGGACAAATTTTTTCAACATCAATTCCTGATAGCTTTTTCAAAAGTGCCTGTACCTGTGCACCGTATTTACCAACAATATTAAAATAATAACGACGAGCTTCACAATCCCAATCCTCATCTGTATCAAGTGCACCAAACTTTCCGAAAGCATCTGCTGAGAATACTACTTTATCGTATTCATCGTATGTAACCATTACTTCCGGCCAGTGAACCATAGGTGCCATAAAGAACTGCAATGTATGTTTTCCTAATGAAAGTTCTTCGCCTTCTTTTACAACCACTTGTTTTGCTGAAAAATCAGTTTCAAAAAACTGAGGCAACATTGAAAAAGTTTTTACATTACCTACAAGCTTTGTTTCAGGATACTTTTCTGTAAAACGCTGTATGTTTGCAGCATGATCAGGTTCCATATGAGAAATCACAAGGTATTCCGGTGTTTTTCCGTCAAGAACTTTTTCAAGATTAGCAAACCATTCATCAGTTTTTCTATTGTCAACTGTATCCATAACAGCAATTTTGTCATCCATAATAACATAAGAGTTATATGAAATACCATTAGGTATTACATATTGACTTTCAAACAAATCAAGATCTTTATCATCTACACCAATATAAAAAATTGAATCTGTAATATTCATTTCACTATCTTCCTTTGCTTATGTATTTACGGAATTAACCGCCCTTAAATTATACCACATTTGTAGAATGTAATCAAGCATTTAAAATAAAATTCTTACAATAAATACTTTTTTATAGAAAATATATAAACTATTTATCTTTTTTTCTTTTTATATCATATCTTAATAGTCCTATTATAGACGATAATTCAACACAAACTTCATTTATAATACCACCAATAGATCCTGTTAAAATATTATAGATTAATACAAGAGGTGATGATATAAGAATTGTTGATCGAACAAGTTTCGGTTTTGTAAATGAAAATGAAAATGTATTTAATATCATTGCTGATGTCATAAGTAATGACGACGGCCCTTGCCAAGTAAGAAATCCAGATAATATAAACATTATTATAAATACTGCAATCCATATATTACTTTTAGCCCATTCTTTATCTCTATGATAGAACACTATACCACGTAATGTAGCAACAATATCAACGGCCATTCCGGTGTATGCTCCGAGTAAAAAATATTGTAATCCAAACAACGTTGTCGCTAATATCTGCATAATCATAATGTGTTTGTGTTTATTCATCTGAAATGAAAACACCGAAAACAACATTGCTGCAATACTAATAATTTGTATAACAATATTCATATTATTAATCCTCTAAAACTATATTTTATTTCACAAGTGACCATCTTACAGCCATATATTCACGTTGCGGAAGATCAATTGTCACTGTTCCTTTAAATGTACCTTTTTCTTCTAAAGTCATATTCCAAGTATCAATAATTTCAACTTTATATTCATTTTCATCGAAATTAAATACTTTACAACATGGTCTATGTTCTCCGAAATACTGTAATTTGATGGTTCCATCTTCGTTTTCTGCCACAGTGTAATCAATTGGATGTAATCTGCCGCATTCATCTAATACTTTAAGTAAAAAAGAAATTCTCTTATGACTTTTCTCCCTTTAAAGTTCCGCCATGTGACCACCAAATATTTTCTCCAAAATAACATTCACTATGTCCCGGATATCCGCCAAGAACAAGAGTTTTCCACATACGTCTTAACATTTCCTGACCAGAAATATTACCCCAGTATTGTTCTATATTACCTTCATAACACATCTCATCTATAACTATTGGCTTTTTATAAAGTTTTTTCCAATTTGGAATATTGTCAAGCTCATTTTCTCCTACTTGACGTTGTATAGAACAGTGAGTCACCCAAGGTTTTGAAAAATCGTATTGCTTAACACAGTTATGTATGCTTATAAGATGTGAATATGGATCTTTTGATGTAATTAAATCTGCATAATGTTCCCAGTCACTAATTGTTTTGTGTTTGCACAAATCATATTCATTTGCAAGACTCCACCATACATTTCTATACGCACTAAATCTGGCAACAACATATTTTATGTATAAATCATTAGAATCAGATGGCATATTAGAAAATCCCCACCTGTCATAAGGATGAAAAAGAATAATATCAGCTTCAATACCTAATCCCATCAATTTTACAATGTCTTTTTCTATTATTCTGAAATAGTCAACATTGAACTCAGTAAAATCCCACTTATTACCATAGCTTTTTTCGTCATATTGTGAAAAAGTATATTTGTTTATATTAGAATTATCAACAGGTATACCTTTATATGGAAAATTTTCAGGATTTCTGTAATTGTAGTCATAGTGTTTAGGTAAGATACAAAAACGTATTTTATTAAATGCACTATTTCTTAAAGTTTCGATTGTAAGTTCCTGTAACTTATCTGTTTGGTTTGTCCATGCGTAACATGTAGTACCTATCGGATAATACGGACTGCCGTCACTATAAATAAAGTGTTCACCATCTGTTCTTACCATGCCGTGGTTTTTTGATTCCTCAACCATAAAACTTCCTGCATATTCTTTATCTGAAAAACTCCCCCATATTTTGTACTGATATTCTCCTTTAGAACTGGGCATAAATCTTACTCTGTATATGCCGTTCCCATCATAAAAACCATCAACAATCTTTGTTTCATTATCACTGCAAAATTTTCCGTAAATTTCATAATCTACAAACGGATTTTTATCACAATGTCCTTGAAACTCTAATTCTATCATGTCCCATGTATTTATCATATTTATCTCCTTTTTTATAATTTATTTTAATTATACTTAATTTTAATTTAATTATCAATGTTAATTAATTAAAATTAAATTATCGTTAATTACAGTTTTATTAATCTTGACACAATTAATTAAATATATTATACTTAACTTAAATAAATATTTAAACGGAAGGAGTATCTTGATATATTTTATATCAAAAGAGATTTTAAATGTCAGTATCTGCAAAAGATTTAGCAAAAAAACTGAATATTTCAGCCGCAACCGTTTCGATGGTTTTAAATAATAAACCCGGTATAAGTCAAGCAACGAGAGATAAAGTATTGACTGCTGCTCATAGATATGGTTTTGATTTTTCAAAAATAGATTCTAAATCTAAAACAGAAATTTTGAATTTTGTAATTTATAAAAAACACGGAGTTATTGTTACTGATACGCCATTTTTTTCTCAGTTATTAGAAGGCATCGAGCAATCTTGCAAAGACAATAACTTCATTTTACAAATAACTTATTTCAATGAAAGTGATTCTATAAAAGAGCAAATTGATAACATAAAAAAATCAGACAGTGACGGTATTTTGTTGTTAGGCACAGAAATGGATTTAAATGACTTTCAATATTTTAAAGATATCAGCGTACCGATTGTTGTTCTTGACACATATTATGATGAACTTGATTTTGATTTTATTACAATAAACAATACACGCGGTATATCTGAAGCGGTAAATTATTTAATTGCAAAAGGAATAACAAAAATAGGATATTTATGTTCTTCTTATGAAATTACAAATTTTTCAGAAAGATTTCTTGCATATTGTAAAACCTTAAAAAAATATAATATTGAAATACCTTGTGATTTGATACATCGTTTAACACCGAGTCCTGATTTAGCATATAATGACATGAAAAAAATATTAATATCGAATTATGCTCAAGCTTATATTGCAGACAATGATTTAATTGCTTTTGGAGCAATGCGCGCATTAAAGGAATTAAATATAAAAATTCCCAATGATATTTCAGTCATAGGGTTTGATAATATGCCACTTTGCGATATTATTGAGCCACCACTCTCTACCCTTGATGTTCCAAAAAATGATTTAGGAGCTGTTGCAGTAAATCAACTTATAACACGTATAAAAAATAAAAATTTGCCATATATCAGAATACAAATCTCTCCAACATTGCATACACGTAACAGCACAATATAATTGGCTGTTACGTGTTTCTTATTATTATTTGCTATCTACTATAAATTCTACACCATATGCGTCAAGCCTTCCATTAAAGTTTTCGCCGCTTATGAGTGATTTTCCGCATATTGATGTTTGTACCGCAAAATTATTGTGATTCATTATAACTGTGCAGTTATCTCGCTGTACTATTTCGATACCATGAGGTTCTTCAATCATTTTAATTCCTGCGTTTTTGCTTATATAGCGTATTAAATTTTTCATAGCAGTTGTTTCTAAATCACATCCTATATAGTAAACTTTGCCTTTGCCATAACTGTTTACTGTTATTGCAGCTCTATCTTTAAAATAACGATCTGTATATGTACAAAGAACTTGTGCAGTCATTGGTTTTAATATATCACACCAAATATTTACTTCCGATTTAATCTCTCCGGTTATATGTGCAGGTTTTCTCAATGCGGTAAATTCCTCCACTTCAATTCCTGCAAGTTCATAAAACGCACAAGGAAGTGTTGAAGTAAACAGATTATTATAAACATCTCTCGTGCCGCTTCTAAATGTTATTACAAGCGTGCCACCATTTTTTACATATTCTGTTATTTTTTCTATTTCATCGGTATGTACTATGTTGTATGCTGGCATATATACAACTTTATAATTATCATAATTACCAACAGAAACTGCGGTATTTATGTTTAAATCGGCATTAGCCTTATAGTATGAGTATAGCATATTTCTGTAATCGAAGTCTTTTGCATGGTGTTTTATTTGATGAGCCCACAAATTATCGTAAGTTTTTACTATAAGTGCATCATATTTATTTTTTGCACCCAAAATATATGGCTCCAAACGCTTTAATTCATTGCCTGTTTTTTGAATTTCATAATATCTCCTACGAGGTATCCCGTCGTGATCAAGTATTCCATACCAGTATTGCTCCATTCCATATGGAAGTGCTTTGAAACGAAAATAAATCATTCCTTCTCCACCGTGTGCCAAAGCTTGGTATGTCCACAATCTAAGTTGACCGGGTTCTGGCGTAGAACCCATAGTGTCCCACCCACATGGACCGGATTCCTGCTCTGCTACAATGAAATTTTTATTTTTAACACCACGCATATTTTCATGAGCCATTGAAACATACTCATATTCCGAGTCACCCCACTGATTATCCGGGTAGTTATCCCATGCAACAAAGTCTAAATCCTTTGCAAGGTCATAATAATCAATATCTGAAAAATGCCCCATGAAATTATGTGTTACCGGCTTATTTGTATATTTTTTTATAGCATCAATCTGAAGTTTTTGATACTCAACCCAAGAATCAGATGAAAAACGACGGTACTCTAAATCTAATGACGGATTATGAGACCAACTTTGAGAATTTTCCGGTTCGCATGAATTATACACAGGAAGAATTATATCATCAAATGATGAGTATTGAAGACTCCAGAATACAGTGCCCCATAACTTATTAAGATTTTCTATTGTTACATATTTTTTCTCCAACCATTTTGAAAATGCTTTGCGGCAGTTTTCACAATAACATCTAGTTGAATCATGACATCCAAATTCATTATCGATTTGCCATGCAATAATATTAGGATTATCAGCAAAATGCTTTGCCATTTCTTCTGCAATAATCACGCTTCTTTTTCTATATTCACGACTGTTTGCACATCCTTCTCTTCTTGAACCCCAATTTTCTTTATGTCCGTAACGATCACGTTGCAAAATATCATATTTATTGACAAGCCATTTAGGTGGTCCGGCCGTAGGAGTGCACAATATAGTTTTTATACCTTCTTTTGCAAATATTTCAATAGCTTCATCAAGAAAAGAAAAGTCAAATTTTCATTCCTCAGGCTCCATAATTCCCCATGCAAAATCTCCTGTTCGTATTGTGTTAAGACCAGCTTCACGCATAAGTCGAGCGTGATGTTTCCATTCTGTTTTATCCCAATGTTCAGGATAATAGCAAGCACCAAATATCATAATTATTTCTCCTATTTTAAGATTATCCACCTTTTTGAATGTTATCAATTTCTATTGTACAACAGCACAAAAAATACGTCAAGTTCAATCAAAAATTTTAATTCAAGAATTGTGTATATTTGTCAATGATAGGTGACACTTTGATTAAAAAATAAAAAGTAACACTCGAACATGATTATAATGCTTACATTACTCTTAAATATTTGTTAAGTACTTCATTGGGTGTAAGAAATTCAAGATATGTTTTTGGTATATTGTTTAATTTAACATTATACCTTGCAAGCTGTTTCCTTCCGTCATCAAGACTATACATTCTCATCTTTTTATAAAATCGCAATTCGTCTGTTCTGTGTTGGAGTTCCTGTTTCCAGTTATGCCTTGGTATTGCTACTCTAATTCTATGGCATTTTATCTCATTCATTTCAAGTGCAGCTTCAAATAATGTCGGCTTTCCATCTTTATTTCTCAATGCTCTTGTTCATTCTGTTCCGTTATCTGTTTGTATTTCTCGTATCGGAAATGGTGCCCCCTTCCCAGAATTGATGGACAGAAAAAATAGTGATATAATGGAATGGAAACAAAC